>NZ_MJYJ01000015.1:0-21115 GCF_001763255.1 Campylobacter sp. BCW_4338 | reverse complement strand
TTTATCTACACTATAACCATAGGCTGTATTAGTAGAAGTATTACTTATATCTGCTTGTTTGTATTTTAGAGTATAAATAGAGTTTTTAAATTCACTTGATATATCATAATTAGGAGAACTTGTCTTACTACTTATACTAAAATTAGTATTATTGCTAGTATTTGTTGTATTAGTAGAATTTAATACTTCACTTCTTGCTAGAGTTTGTGAATTTGCATTTTGAATTTCATTTAACTTACTAGCATTTTGTTTTAAAAAAGCATTAGCAAAACTTATTTTAGAATTTTCTTTACTTTCTTTATTAGCTTTTGCTTGTGAAAGTATAGAATTATAGTTTGAGTTATCATTAATACTAAAGATACTCATATTAATTCCTTAATTTAGATTTTTCTGCCTTCAACCTAAATATATTAAAATAATATAAGCAAAATCTGTTCCGTTTTGGGGTGGAGTTATTTTTCTAAATAAATTTTTAAAGCCCTTTCATAGTCTTCTTTAGTATCAATCCCCATGCTTGTTGTTGAAATTTCAAGCATTTTGATTTTTTTACCATTTTCTATAGCTCTTAATTGCTCTAACTTTTCCGCTCTTTCAAGTGCAGAACTCGATAAAGAACAAAACTCTCTTAAAGCTTTGACACTATAAGCGTAAATGCCTAAATGCCCTTTAAAACTTTCCTCGTAATTTTCTCTTTCATAAGGAATTTTAGCTCTTGAAAAATACAAAGCATACCCTTCTTTATCGCAAAGCACTTTAACCAGATTAGGATCCATAGCTTCTTCTTGAGTGATTTTTTTATAACAACTCGCCATAAAAGCTTTTTTATCCAAGCAAGAACTTGCAAATTCTTTAAATTTTAATAAATTTTCACATTCTATAAAAGGCTCATCAGCTTGGACATTGATAATAATCTCATCATCTTTTAAAGCTAGTTTCTTACAAGCTTCATTAATCCTATCCGTACCGCTTTCATGATCTTTGCTTGTTAAAACCGCATTTAGACCATATTCTTTAGCGATACTTAAAACCTTTTCATCGTCTAAAGCTATACAAACTTCATCCACGCTACTTACTCTTCTTGCAGTAGCTACAAACATAGGCACTCCACCTATATCGCATAAAATTTTTTCATGAAAACGACTTGATTTTAATCTTGCAGGAATAATAATCATTTTTGCATCCAATCTAAAATTTCTTTTTTTATATTTTTGGCTTCAAATACCTTTTCATCGCTATTTTTCAAGTCAAATAAAGCCAAAATTTCATCTTTAACTTGGACATTAAACTCTTTAGCTATAAATTTTAAATCTTCTTTTTCATTCTTAGAATCCCTATCATATAAAGCTTTTATCATACTTGGAGTAAATTTTGTCCATTCTGCTGTCGAAGTGATAATGCTAGGTTTTAAAGGATCAAGCATTTTAAAACAAGTTGCGGTATGCGGATCGATTAAAATTTTACTTTGTTTGATAAATTGCATACATTCTTCATCGGTGCAAAAATCTGCTTCAAAATCTTCTTGCAAACTTTGTAATTCTTCTTTTTCAAGTTTAAAATATCTCTCATTTTTTAACAAATTCATCAGTTCTTTAGTTCTTTTATCTTTAAATTTCGCAAACAAAAGTCTTTCAATATTAGATGAAATAAGTATATCCATAGCTGGAGAAATAGTCTTCTTAAGACTTTTTTCACGCAAATCATAAACGCCCTGATTAAAAAATTCACTCAAAATATTATTCGCATTTGAAGCGATTTTGATTTTTGAAATTTTAGCCCCCATTTTTTTAGCATAAAAAGCTCCTAAAGCATTGCCAAAATTTCCACTTGGAACGATGATTTGTACTTCTTCTAAAAACTCATTAAAAAGTTTTAAACTCGCATAATAATGATAAATAATCTGAAATAAAATACGCCCAAAATTTACAGAATTTGCTGCGCAAAGCTCATAATTTAAAGCTTTAATTTCATTTTGAAAATCTTTTGAAAAAAGCAATTCTTTTAAAGTGCGCTGCGCTGCGTCAAAATCCTCATCTATAGCAAAAACTTTCAAATTATCCTTATCTAAAGCTCGCATTTGCAACTCTTGAACTCCACTTGTGCCACCTTTTGGATACATACAAGCTACTTTAACATTTTTTGCATTTTCAAAGCTTTTTAGGGTTGCAGGTCCTGTATCGCCACTTGTAGCACAAATAATTAAAATATTTTTATCCTTTGAAAATTCACTTAAAAGCACGCCAAAAGGCTGTAAAGCCATATCTTTAAAAGCTCTTGTAGGCCCATGCCAAAGCTCGTTAATATAGGTTTTTTCAGCGATTTTTTGCAAAGAAATAGGTGTATTTTTATCATCAAAGCTTTCGTAACTTTTCAAAGCCTTTTTAAAAAGCTCTTCTTCGCCAAAACCAAAACTTTCTATAAGCTTTAAAGCAAAATCTTTATAAGACAAATTGGCATATTTTTCTCCTTCAAAAATAGGCAAATTTAAAGGTGAGTAAAGCCCTCCTTCTGGGGCGTTTGGGTTGATCAAAGCTTCCTTAAAACTTGATATATTATTTACATTTCTACTCTCGACTAATTTCATTGCTCAAACTCCTTGATGTAAGTTTTTATTTTTTCCCTTAATGAATCTTTTAATTCTATATTTAATTCTATAATTTGACATTTAAAACCAAAATCTTTAACTTTAACAAAATCCTTAAAAGTAAGCATTAGTGTATCGCAATTATGTTTTTTTAGCAAATTTTCTAATTCTTCTTTTTTAAACTCATAATGATCTTTAAAAAAATAACAAGCCCTTGCTTTGATAAAATGCTCATGCAATCTAAAAGGTTTAGCAATAGCAGTTACCAAAACAGCCTTTGGATTTTCTTTTACAAAAGAATAACGCACAAAATCCCTGCCTTCTAATGCAATAAAATCAGCCCTTTTTTCATAAAATTTTGGCAAACGATAAGCTCCACTTGGCAAGGTAAAATTAAAATAAGGTTTGATTTTGCTTTCAAGTAAAATATCAAATTTTTTAATATGAAATTTAGAAAAAGCATCATCAAGTACAACGATTTTAGCTCCCAATTCAAAAGCTTTTTCAATACCTTTTACTCTATCTTCGCTCACAATCACACCTTTGATATTTTCTTCAAAAGCATACTCCATAGCTTCATCGCCACTTTGTGTTAAGGTGCATAAAATTTCATTTTGATTTTTAACAACAAACAAACCTTTAGACTTTCTTTTATAGCCCCTAAGCACTATAAAAACGCCATCAAATTCCCTTGCTATAGCTTTACAAAGCGGGGTTTTTCCATTACCTCCAAAACTTAAATTACCAACGCTAATAACAGGCTTTTTAAAAACTATTTTTTTACGAAAAAAAGTATTTAAAATCGCAAAAAAAGCATAAAGCACACTTAAGGGAAAAAGTACAAAAGCAAGGCATTTTTGCCAAAAATTGGGCTTAAAAAAATAATTATCAAGCCAAAGTTCATAATTTTTTTCTTCACTCATTGTTTAAATTTCCAAAATTTCAGGCATTTTTCCCTTAAAAGCATTTTTTTGCATGCGATTTTTTAGCATAGCAATCAAAGAAGGATCAAGCGTTCTTAAAAGTTTTTCATCATTAGTTTCTAAGGCTTTTAAACCTTCATCGATTTTTACATAAGAAAAACCCAAATCCGCCTCATCGCTTTGATTTTCCCAAAGATCCGCACTTGGAGCTTTTTTGATGAAATTTTCATGCAAATTAAGGTATTTTGCTAAGGCATAAATTTCACTTTTATAAAGCGATCCTATAGGGTTAAAAGCACAAGCTAAATCCCCATAAATCGTACCATAACCCAAAAGTAATTCGCTTTTATTAGAAGTGCCTATGACTAAAGAATTTTTCAAAGCAGAATAATCATAAAGCAAACTCATTCTAATACGAGCTGCAAAATTTCCTAACGATACTAGAGTAGTATTTTCACTTTGTTTTATAAAAGCATCTAAAATGCTTTGAATTTCTATGATTTTATATTCAAGATTTAAATCCGCACAAAGCCTTAAAGCATCTTCAAGATTGGCTTTGTTTGAAATTTGAGTTGGCATTAAAAGAGCAAAAACATTCTCTTTTAAAGCTCTTTTACAAAGCGTTGCTACCAAAGCAGAATCAATCCCGCCACTAAGCCCCAAAACCACACCTTGACTTTGAGAATTTTTCACTTTTTCTTGTATAAAATCACACATTTTTTCCGTAATCTTTTGCCAATCCATAAAGCTTGCCTTTTAAAAATTTAATGTATAATTATATTTATTTAAGGCAAATTTTTCATTAAAGAGGTAAAAAATGCAAATTATCAAACAAGCTTGTGGAGCTTATGAGACAAATTGTTATATTTTATTTGGTGAGCATGGAGAAATTATCATTGATCCTGGTTTTGATGCACTAAATTTCATCAAAAAACATGTAAAAAATCCTTTAGCAATTTTAAACACTCACGGACATTACGATCATGTTTGGGATAATGAAAAAGTAAAACAAGCCTATCAAATCCCCATTTATATTCATAAAAATGATGCTTTTATGCTTGAAGATCCTTTTAATCAAGGTTTTATGCCTAGCAAAGCGGATTATTTGATTGATGATGAAAATATCATTTCTATAGGCGGACTTGACTTTAAATTTCACTTTTTACCAGGACATACACCAGGTTGCACCATGATAGAAATTGTAGGTAAAAATATCATGTTTAGTGGAGATTTTTTATTTTATAGAAGCATAGGAAGATGGGATTTTCCTTATTCAGATGCAAATTTAATGAAACAAAGCTTAGAGAAAGTTATGACTTACAAAGAAGATTTTAAACTTTTGCCAGGACATGGACAAGAGACTACTTTAAAAGAAGAACAAGTCCATTTACCCTCTTGGCTCAGATACTTTTAAGGTATATTTAAAATGGAATTAGATCAAATTTTATTATATGCTTTTATTTTTTTAAATCTTTTTGCCCTTTTTGGTTTATTTTTGGGAAATAAAAAGAAAAATCAATTTAACGATAAAAAATTTTACAAAATCTGCCCATGTAAAAAAATGGCAGAAAATGGATCTTTAAGTACGATTTGTATTTATTCAGCTGTAGGGGGATTTTTTTATAGTGTATTGTCTATAGGTTTTATAGGTTTTGGTAATTGGACCTTAAATTTTATTTTTTTACTTGCATTATTAAGCGTTTTTTTAGGGTGGAAATTAAAACTTGATTAAAAAATATTTTTAAGAAAAATCCATTGATTTTTCTTAATTTTTATTTAAAAGTTGTACCACCATCAACGATGAAAGTATGTCCCGTCACCCAACTTGCCTTACTTGAACAAAGAAAAAGACATGCTCCGGCTAAATCTTCAGGCTGCCCCATGCGATTTAAAGGGCTCAAATTTATAGTAGCCTGTTTTACTTCTTCATAATTTGTAAAAGCTCTTAAAGCATCAGTTTCAATAGGCCCACCACTTACGACATTTACACGGATATTTTTTTCTCCAAGTTCAGTAGCCGCATATCTTGCCATAGCTTCTACAGCGGCTTTTGCTGTACCATGGCCTGAATAATTTTCTATATACACTAAATTTCCCGTAGATGAGATAGAAATAATACTTCCACCCCCTACTTTTTCCATCCTTTTAGCTGCTTCTTGTGCACCCACAACAAAAGCATTAACTGTGGCTGTAAAGATGTTATTAATTCCTTTTGGTTTTAATTTCATAAATTTAGTATAACCACCTACAACCGCACGTCCTGAAATGATAGCATTTGAGATAAAATAATCCACCCTATCAAAATCCACATCAATTTTTTCAAAAAGTTCTTTATAAGTTTCAGGTTCTAAGATATTAAATTCATAAGCTCTAGCTTTGATTTTATAATTTTTCTCCAAATCTTGCACCATTTCATCAGCAATTTGCGCATTAGAATTATAAGTAAAAGCTATATTTGCACCCACTTTAGCAAATTCATAAACTATAGCTTTGCCTATCCCGCGAGTTCCACCGCTGATTACTAAAGTTTTTCCTTGAAATTCTGTATTCATTAAAATCCTTTGATCTTATATTTTTTCATCACTTCTTCAATTTTAGCAAAATTTTCCTTACTTGGAGGACAAAGAGGAAGTCTAAACTCCAAACTTTCTATCAATCCAGCTATATACATAGCCGTTTTAATAGGAATAGGATTACTTTCGCAAAATAAAATTTTATTGATATTATAAAGCTCATCATTGATTTTTTTAGCTTCTTTATAATTTTCATCTAAAGCAAAATGAGTTAAAGCGCTAATCATATCGGGTAATAAATTTGAAGTTACTGAAATCACTCCCTTTCCACCATTTGAAAGTATAGGATAATTGATCGCATCTTCTCCCGAAATAAGCATCATTCTAGGTTCGTGTGCAAGCAAATCCACACACTTATCGATATTTCCACTCGCTTCTTTTACTCCATAAATATTTTCACAATCTCTAAAAAGCTTGATAATAGTATCTGTTGAAATTTCACAACCTGTTCTTGCTGGAACATTATATAAAAGCACAGGAATATCTACACTTTGCGCAATAGCCTTATAATGCTCGTAAAGTCCTTGTTGTGTAGGTTTATTATAATACGGTGCCACACTTAAAATCCCATCAGCACCATGTTCTTTAGCAAATTTAGCCAAACCCACTGCCTCATGAGTTGCATTACTTCCCGCACCTGCTAAAACCTTAACCTTAGTTCCTTTGCAAGTCTCAACGGCTATCTCTATACAAGTTCTATGTTCTTCATGAGTTAAAGTTGCACTTTCTCCTGTTGTTCCTACTGGAACTACTGCATCGATGCCATTTTCTATTTGTCTTTTAATCAATCTTGCATAACTTTGCTCATCAACTTTTCCATTTTTAAACGGTGTAATAAGGGCCGTCATTGCCCCAATAATAATATTTTTATCCATTTGAATCCTTTCTTAGAATTACCGTAGTTGAATTTTCTTGAATAAAATATTTTTTAGCACAAGAAATCAAATCTTTTAATTCCAAATTTTGTATATCTTTCTCATAATTTAACAAAGGATCGATATCCCCTCTTGCTAGATATGAACCATAAATATTTGCCACTGCACTAGCATTGTTAAGTGAGAAAATAAAATCACTTTTGACATTATTTTTCACTCTTTGCAAATCTTTTTGAGAAATTTTACCCATTTTAAGTTTATCAATGATTTTTAAAAGCTCTTTTTCTACTTTTTCTGCATTAACATTGGGGTTACAATTACAAATAAAAATAAATAAATTTTCATCTATACAATCATTAACATAAGCATAATAATCATTGATTAAATTTAATTTATCAATCAAAATTTCACTCATTAAAGAACTTTTTCCACTTCCTAAAAGCTCGGATAAAGCATTTAAAGCAGGTATATCTTTGTGCTTGAAATTTGGAATTTTATAAGCAAGGGCTAATAGTTCAGTATCTGAGTTTTTATGCAAATATATTCTTTTTGCTCCATCTTGCTTAGGCTCTTTTGTGTGAATTTTAGGTATAGTCTTAGTATTTTTAATCTTTTCAAAATGTTTTTTTGAAAGCTCAAAAACTTCTTTACTTTCTATATCGCCACTTACAAGTAAAATCGCATTTTTAGGTTGATAGTAAATACTGTGAAATTCTTTAATATCTTCAATGCTCCAATTTTCTATATCCTTAAAAAAACCTATAGGAGTCCAATGATAAGGATGATACATAAATGCGTGATTGAAAAGTCTAAAATAAAGATATCCCAAAGGATTATTATCTGTTCTCCATCTACGCTCTTCTAAAACCACTGCTCTTTCAGGCTGAAATTCTTCATCTTTTAAATTTAAATTCGCCATAAGTTCCGCAAAAAGCTCTAAAGCTTTATCTAAATTTTTCTTCGCACATTTAATATAATAATGAGTATAGTCAAAACCTGTGCTTGCATTATCCACACCACCAAAACCCTTAACAATCTCATCAAATTCGCCAGCTTTTAAATTTTTAGTACTTTTAAAATTTAAATGTTCTAACATATGAGCTATGCCACTTTTTCCCATGATCTCATTTCTTGAACCCACCTTATAAAAAATATCAACGCTAATCACATCGCTATTTTTATTTACAGGCAAAGCATAAACTTCAAGCTTGTTTTTTAATTGAATTTTTTCATAAGCAATCATTTTAAATTTACCCCAACAGCTTCGCTAATGTGTAAAAAACCATCTTTTCTTAAAAGCTCTATAAGATTTTGATTGATATTTTTTACCAAAGAAGGACCTTTAAAAATCAAAGCTGTATAAACTTGCACCAAATTAGCCCCATTTTTAATACGCTCATAAGCAATATCAGCACTATCAATCCCTCCACTTGCAATAAGCAAGGTTTTACCAAAAAGAATCTTAGCTACTTCTTTGAAAAAAATACCACTTTTTTCCGTAATCAGCCTTCCGCTAATACCACCAAAAGTACGATTATTATCTAACAAGCTATAATCAACACTGGTATTGGCTAATATAAACCCATCTGCACCTTTTTTAATGGCATTTTCACATAAATTTAAAGCATCATCTATTTTCATATCAGGAGCAATTTTTATCAAAATAGGCTTAGAAGTGATTTTTTTGGCTTCTTCAAGCAAGGTATTTAAAAAATCATCATTTTGCAACTCTCTTAAATTTTTAGTATTAGGAGATGAGATATTAACGATAAAATAATCACACAAATCCTTAAAATCTCTAAACAAAGTAAAATAATCCTCCAAGGCTTTGTCATTTGGAGTGATTTTATTTTTCCCTATATTTACCCCTAAAGGCAAAACAAAAGGATAAGTTTTTGCAAGCCTTAAAGCAATCTTTTCAGCACCTTCGTTGTTAAAACCCATAGCATTTTGTATACTTTCTTGTTTTACAAGTCTAAATAGACGTGGCTTTTCATTGCCTTCTTGAGGTTTTGGAGTAAAAGTTCCCACTTCTAAAAAGCCAAATCCTAAAGCACTCAAAGGTCTTATCATAGTGGCATTTTTATCAAAGCCTCCTGCTAAACCTACAGGATTATTAAAATCAAGTCCAAGTAAATTTTGTCTTAAACTCTCATCATCAACTATATATTTGTGTGCTAAAAAACTTAAAGCTCCTGGAAAACTGGCACTTAAAGCTCTTAAGCTATATTCAACCAAAGCATGTGCATGCTCAGGGTTTAACTTAAAAAGTAAAGGTTTTATCATTTCATAAGCCATTTTTTAATCCTTTTTAAAATTCTAACTAAAATTAACTAAAGCTAGGCTTTGTTTTTTCTTTGCTTTTAAATTTTTGGTATAAAGAACAAGTTTGCAAAAGCTCTTCATCTTTACCTATTGCCAATACCTTGCCCTTATCCAATACTACTATTTTATCTGCATTTTCTATAGTGCTTAAACGATGTGCAACCACTAAAATCAATCTGCCTTGTTTTAAGTTTTCTATAGTTTTAACTATTGCTTTTTCACTTTCATTATCCAAAGCTGAAGTTGCTTCATCAAAAATAAGCACATCAGGATTTTTATATAAAGCTCTAGCGATTGCTATTCTTTGTTTTTGCCCTCCACTTAAGTTCTTACCATGTTCTTTTACTTCAGCCCAAATCCCGCCCATTTCTTTAACAAATTCATAGGCATTGGCCAATTTTAAAGCTTGGATAACTTTTTCTTCTTCTAACTCTTCGCTATAAGCAATATTTGCAGCAAAACTATCATTAAAAAGATAAATATTTTGTGTTACAAGTCCTATTTTAGCATGTAAGCTTTCTATGGTAAAAGTACTAATATCTTCTTGATTGAGTAAAATTTTACCTTTTTGCTTTTCATAAAAATACATCAAAAGATTAATAATAGAAGATTTACCACCCCCACTTGTCCCTACAAGAGCAAGCATTTGCCCTTTAACAAAATCAAAATTTACGCCTTTTAAAACACTTTTATGCGGGTTTTCATAAGCAAATTCAACATTTTCAAAGCTAATTTTTTCAATGTTTTTTAATTCTTTGCTTCCACCTTTAATTTGAGGTTCTAAATCCAATAAATAAAAAGTTCTTTCACTTGCCGCAACAGCACCTTGAAGTTTTCCATATAAAGACGAAAGACGCTTTAAAGGAGTATATATCGCAAAAAGTGCCGAAACAAAACTGATAAAACTTCCCACACTCATAGAACCATTGATAACCTCTCTACCCCCTACAATAATCACCACAGCAACCCCAACAGAGCCCATCATATCCATTAAAGGACTTGTAAGTGCATCAATACGTGCGGATTTTAGGTTTAATTTACATAAAGTATCATTATGCTTAGCAAATTTATCACTTTCTTTTTTTTCATTATCATTAGCTTTGATCAATTCAATATTTGAAAAAATTTCACCCAAATAAGAAAGTAAATCCGAATTTGTTTCTTGTATATTTCTTGCATATTTTTTAAGTTTTTTAGCAAACCACACCAAAGGGAAAATAGCTAAAGGCAAAATCACTAAAGCAAAAAAAGCCAAAGTAGGACTTTGATACAAGACTACCGCAAGCAGTCCTATAGCAGTTAAAAGCTCTCTAAAAAAATCAGGAATAATGTTTGATACTATGCTTTGAAGCGCATTAATATCATTAGTGCAACGACTTACAAGCTCCCCACTTCTATAGCGTTTAAAAAAATCCATATCCAAGCGTAAAATATTTTTTAAAACCCTAGCACGCAATACTCTTAACATATCTGTTCCTATAAAGGAAACATAAAAACTTTGCAAATAAGTTCCAAGATTTTTAAAAAAATACATCAATACTAGCAAAAAAGGCACTGTATAAAGTAAAGCTTCATTTTTTTCAACGAAAATATAATTTAAAATAGGCTCTAAAGCATAAAAACTTCCAGCAGTTCCTCCGCTTGCTAAAATCATACCAAAAATAGCTATAGCAAATTGCTTCCAATATCTTTTATAAAAGGGCTTAAAGCGTATTAAAACCTCTTTTAAATTCATCTCATTATGCATTTATTTTCTCCCAAATTGTTCCATTTGGAGTATCTAAAAGAGTGATTTTTTTATTACTTAGTTGTTCCCTTATTGCATCAGCTGTGTTAAAATCTTTGTTTTTCTTAGCCTCAGTTCGTTCTAAAATTAACTTTTCAATTTCTTCTCGTTCTTCTTTGCCTACACCCCATTGAAAATATAAAGTTGTATCCATAAAACCAAAGCCAAAAATTTTAGCTAGCTCACTTAAAGCTTTTTTGATATTTTGTTTTAAAATTTTATTTTTGCTTTCTTTATCCAACTCTAAATTTGCATTACTTATAAAATCATCCAAAAGAGCTAAGGCTTTAGAAATATTTAAATCATCATTTAAAATCTCTAAAATTTGCTTAGCAATTTCGCTTTTTATTTCAATATCATTTAAAACATCAAAATCAGAAATTTCACCTAAATCCAATCTTTTTTTAAGGCGATAAAATTTATCTAAACGTTTTTTAGCATTTTCTAAATCCGATAAAGAATAATTAAAATGAGATCTATAATGAGAACTCAAAAGATAAAATCTTAGAGCCTCGCCCATAAATTCTTTTAAAGCATCTTTTATGAAAAAACTATTATTTAAACTTTTACTCATTTTTTCACCATCGATTTTTACAAAACCATTGTGAAGCCAAATATTTGCTAATTTTCTCTTACATCCACAACGACATTGCGCAGCCTCATTTTCATGATGAGGAAAAAGCAAATCTATCCCTCCAGCATGTATATCAAGAGTATTTTCAAAAATAGAATCAATCATAGCAACACATTCAGTATGCCAACCCGGACGCCCTTTGCCAAATTCACTTTCGTAAAAATTTTCATCAAATTTCCAAAGCACAAAATCGCTTTCATTTCTTTTTTGCACTTCATTACTTAAACGAGAGATATTTTCTTCTAAATTGCGATTTGATAGGCTTAAATATTTTTCATCTTTACTTGTATCAAAATAAATTCCATCTTCTAGAGTATAAACAAACCCATCCTTGGCAAGCTTTTTAATCAAATCAAGCATAGCTGTTATATAATGCGTTGCACGAGGCTTAAAATCGGGATCTAATACATTTAAAATCCTCATATCCTCTTCATAACTTTTGATATAAAATTCCGTAATTTCCTCTAAAGTTTGACCACTTTGAGCCATTTTTTTCAAAATCTTATCATCAATATCTGTATAATTTCTAGCAAATTTTACCCTATTGCCCTGAGCAAGCAAAACCCTACGCAAAAGATCAAAACAAACACCACTTCTTGCATGTCCTAAATGTGCATCATCATAAACCGTAGGCCCGCATAAGTAAATACTAATATCTTTTTTATCAAGTTTTATTTTCTCTTTTGTTACACTGTCTAATAATCTCATTAAAAAACTCCTTTAAAACTTGTAAAAATTCCTATAAAAAAACTTAAAATATAAGGTTTAATCAAAATAAGTAAGATTGTAAAAACAATCAAAGCAACTATAACCAATAAGCAAATTTTAATAGATATTAAAGCAAAAAATTTCTTAAAACCAAATTCTTTGATATTAGCTCCAAGCAAATAAAAAGCACTAATAGAGCTTGAAAGTGCTACTGCAATAACCTTTAAACTTTCATCTTTAATCAAAAATATAAAAGCCATAGAACATAAAGCACTGATAATTAAAGATTTTAACGCGATACAAGCTGCTATTTTTTGTTTAAATTTTGCATAAAGCCACAAAGAAAAAAGCTTTTGCAAACCAAAAGGTAAAAGCCCTATAAGATAAGCAATCAAAACATAAGCCGTAATCACACTATCTTCGTGAGTGAAATTTCCTCTTTCAAATAAAAGCTTTGAAATTTCCAAAGCAAACACAGAACCTACAATACTAGAAGCAATAAGCAAAATGCTTAAAAGCGCTAATGCTCTTTGCATAAATTTTAAGGCTAAATTTTCTTGACCACTTTTTAAATGTTTTAAAATTTTTGGAAAAGAAACTTGAGTTAGAGCGATAGCAAAAAGTGCAAGGGGGAGTTGGAAGACACGATTTGCATAATAAAGATAAGAAATACTCCCGCTCATTAAAAAACTAGCTATAGTTGTATCAAGCAATGAGCTAAATTGAGTCGCAGAAGAACCTAAAACTCCATGAAAAAAATTGCCATAAAAACCTTGTAATTTCGCCTTGGCTTTTTTAAATTTTATACTTAAAGCCATAGCACGGATTACAGGATTGTTTTTTAAAACAAGCAAATGTAAAATAAGCTGTGCCACCCCACTTAAAACCGTTGCATAAGAAAAATAATAAAGTGTATTTTGCGGTGCATTTTTATCCACAAAAAAAGCAGCTATAACAATACTTAAGTTGAATAATGCCGCAGAAAAAGAGGTAATGAAAAATTTTTGTCTATAATTTAAAATAGCTCCTAAAAAAGTAACTAAAAAAATAAAAAACAAATACCAAAAATTAATCGCTACCAAAGGAGCTGCTAAAGCTATAGTATCTGCGTTAAATCCAAAAGCAAAAAGCTTGGTAAAAAAAGAAGAGAAAAAACTTACCAAAAGACAAAATAAAAAAACTATAAGGCTAAATTGCATCATTACACTAACGCAAAAAGCTCCCTTTTTTTTCGCTTTTACGAAATTAGGCAAAAAGCTTTGTCCAAAAGCCCCTTCTGCAAAAATTCTTCTAAAAAAAGCAGGCATTTTTAAAGCCACAAAAAAAATATCACTATAAAGCCCTGCTCCTAAAAAAAGCGCTATTAAAACATCTCTAGCAAGCCCTAAAATTCTTGAAAATAAAATTCCTAAAGCATTGATAATAAAATTTTTAAATACTAAACTCTTCATTAAATTTTTCATAGATTTCAAAATATAAAGAGAACTATTTTAACTAAAATTGATTAAAAATTGACTATAATTACATTCTTAATTTTTTACAAGGGGAAAGTTTTGACTTTGGATGAAAAAATTATTGCCTATACAGAAAATCCAGCTCGAGAGCTTTTAAGTGTAGCTTCACGAACAAACCTTAACTTAAATGAGCTTGATTTTAATTTATTGGCATTTTCTACACAATATCGTTTTGGAGATTTAGAATGGGAAAAAATCTCTGAAAAAGAATTAACTCTTTTTGATAAAGATGAAATTTTTTTAAAAAATGATCTTCAAATCAAGCAAGAATACAAAATAGAAATTTTCCATGGTAT
Source organism: Campylobacter sp. BCW_4338 (assembly GCF_001763255.1). Classification (NCBI taxonomy): domain Bacteria; kingdom Pseudomonadati; phylum Campylobacterota; class Epsilonproteobacteria; order Campylobacterales; family Campylobacteraceae; genus Campylobacter; species Campylobacter sp. BCW_4338. The sequence continues at coordinate 6,900 of NZ_MJYJ01000015.1, read as the reverse complement.
AAACCAAAGCAAAGCATCTCAAGCAGTCAAACTAGTTGCGAATAAAAATTTAACCAAAATAGTTGCTCAAATTGATTTTGCAAATTTAGACTTTCATGAAAAACTAGCACTAGAACTTTTGCAAAATATTTATAAAAAGATGTTGAAACTTAAATTTTTAATAGGTATCCGCATTTTTGATTTTAAGAAAAATTTAATGTCTTTTTGCAATCAACATAAAAACACCCCTTTAAATAAAACTATACAAATCACCGTTGCACAAGGTATTGATCCTATAGAAAGTCAAGATGAATCCCTGATCTTGACTTATAAAGAAAAAACCAAAAACTACACTATCGATGAAAAACGCTCAGGTATTATTGTTGTTGATGAAAATGAAGTTGTTTTAAAACACGCCAAATTTAAACAAGGTAAAGAAGGAAAAGACTTAAATTTACACACCTTAAAAGTTTTAGCCGCAAATGAAAATAAAGTTAAATTTTCTTGTTCTTCGGCTTTTAAACAAGTAGAGCAAGATGGATACACAGAATATATAGCTTTAAAAAAAGGTTATGTAGTACAAGATGGTGAAAAATTTGATATTGCCAATGAACTAGATTTTAATGGGGTAGATTTTAAAAATATAGGGATTATAAGAGCTGGACTAGACAAAAATGTCAAAATCAATATAAAATTTCTTTCAGAAGTAAAAGATGCTGTAAATTCTGGTGTTGGGATAGAATGTGAAGAATTAAATGTAGTCGGAAGCGTAGGAAGCAACACTCAACTTAATGCCACCAAAATGAAAATTGAAGGCACTACACACTCTAAAGCCAAAATTCAAGCCAAACAAGCCTATATAAAAACTCATAGAGGATTTGCGGAAGCCGAAATTTTAAATATAGATTTGCTCGAAGGTGGAACAATCAAAGCCAAAGAAGTGAGAATTAAAAAAAGTTTAGGCGGAAATATACAAGCTGATAAAATCTATATAGAAAATTTAGAAAGTAATAATTCTTGTGTGTTTTTTGAAAACACCACAATAGAACGCATTAACGGGGATAACAATAAATTTCATGCTAAAATTAAAACTCTTGATAAAAATTATGATGAAGAATTTGCGATTTTAGGAGAGCAAATTTCTAAGTTAAATCATAAAATAAATAAAATAAGACAATACATTTTATCAAGTAAAAATGGAATTTTAAGCGTTGAAAAAAAGATAACAGAACTTAAAAATCAAGGTCAAAATGTTCCTGTACAATACGAAAAAGCCCTAAAAGATTTCTCTTTACAAAATCTTGAATTAAATAAACTACAAAATGAAGAAAAAGAACTTCTTGAACGCAAAAAATCTTTACAATTAGAATTAATCAATTTACAAAAAATGCTTTTTGAAGCAACTTTTATAAATAAAAGTGGCAAATGGACTGATATGAATGAGATCAAATTTTCACTTCTAGAGCCTAAAGAAGATATTTTTTACTCTTCATTTGTTAATGAAAGTGCTAAATTTATAGGCATTAAAAAAGTCATACAAAACAACCAAGAAAGTATAGAAATACATAAAAAATTAGATTATGAAGAAAAGGATATAGCATGGTTGTCGGCATCGAAGGAATAATCACAAAAAAAGAACCTACTTTTATCATTGTTAAATGCGCTAGTGGTTTAAGCTATGGGATATTTATTTCGCTTTTTTGTTCTGCTAAAATTCAAACTCAAGAAAAGCATGAGTTTTTTATTACTCAAATCATCAAAGAAGATTCTAATAAATTTTATGGTTTCTTGGATAAGGACGAGCAAAAAATGTTTGAAATGCTTTTAAAAGTCAATGGAGTGGGTGCAAATACTGCTATGGCAGTATGCTCTAGTCTTGATGTAAATTCTTTTTACAGAGCATTAAGTTTAGGCGATGAAAGTGTGCTTAAAAAAGTACCTGGCATAGGTCCAAAAAGTGCAAAACGCATTATAGTAGAACTTTCTGACACAAAAACCAAACTTGAAAATGTAAGCGATGATAAAAGCGAAGCCTTAGCCGCACTTCTTACTCTAGGCTTTAAACAAGAAAAAATCATAAGTGTTTTAGCAAGTGCTCAAGCAACAAGCACAAGCGAACTCATCAAAGAAGCTCTTAAAAAACTAGGATAAAGGAATAAAATGAAATTTGCAATACTTTTTGGCGGAAATTCTTATGAACATGAGATCAGTATAGTAAGTGCTGTGGTACTTAAAAAAGTTATCAATCAAAATTTAGAATTTATTTTTTGCGATGAAAAAAGAAGGTTTTATCATATCCCAAGTGAAAAAATAAATTCTAAAACTTTTAGCACCAAAGCTTATAAAAAAGAAAAAGAACTCTTCATCAAACAAGGAGGTTTTTTTAGCAAAGGTTTTTTAAAAGAAAATAAACTAGAGTGCGAATGCGTGATCAATCTTATCCATGGTAGAGATGGAGAAGATGGAAAAATTGCAGCTTTATTTGAGTTTTATTCTATTAAATTTATAGGACCTAGGCTTGAAGCTAGTGTATTATCTTTTAACAAAGAACTTACCAAACTTTATGCCAAAAGCGTTGGAGTAAAAACACTTGATTATACCATGCTAAGAAAAAATCAAAACTCTAAAGAAAAGCTTAGTTTTCCTTGCATTATCAAACCTGCAAGACTTGGAAGTAGTATAGGTATTAGCATAGTAAAAGATGAAAAAGATTTAGAATACGCCAAAGATGTAGGTTTTGAATTTGATAATGATCTTGTAGTAGAAGAATTTAAAAACAATATCAAAGAATACAATCTTGCAGGATGCATGATCAATGATGAGTTTGTTTTTTCTATCATAGAAGAGCCAAAGAAAAAAGAATTTTTAGACTTTGAACAAAAATATCTTAGCTTTTCAGGACACAATGAGCTTATAGAAGCAGATTTAAGCGAAGAATTAAAAGAAAAACTCAAAGATAGCTTTAAAAAGATTTACAATCCTTTGTTTAAAGGTGCTTTAATACGCTGCGATTTTTTTATACTGGATAATGAAGTATATTTAAATGAAATCAACCCAAATCCTGGTTCTTTGGCTAATTATCTTTTTAAAGATTTTAATACCACTTTAAACGCTTTAGCTGATCAAATTTCACTTGAAAAAATGATAAAAATCAACTACAACTTCCTTCACTCCATCAACGGACAAAAAGGAAAATTATAAGCTTTTAAGTCAAAATACGCTAAATTATACATAAAATTTAGCGTATTTTAGGAAGAAAAATGCTCTCTTTTAAACAAGATGAAATTTACACTGCCACTGAAGTGGTAAGAAATTTTAGCCCCATTATGGAAAAACTTAAAAAAAGTGAAAGTGGAAAAATAGTTATTTTAAAAAATAACAAATTTGAAGCTGTAATGCTTAGTATGAAAGAATTTGAACGCTTACAAAACGCCATGCAACTTTTAGAAAATATCTACAAAAATCAAAAGGCTTAAAATGGCTCAAACTCAACTTTCTTATAAAAACAAAACTTATCAAATTTCTTATGAAATTTTAGGTGATCTTTCCTTACCGCAAATACTTATCTTACACGGCTGGGGAGCTAATAAAGAACTTATGAAGCAAAGTTTTTGTCCTTTTTTAAAAGATTTTTGTCAAATTTATATGGATTTAGCAGGTTTTGGAAATTCAAGTGTGGAAGAAATTTTAAACACTCAAGATTATGCCAATATCACAGAACTTTTTTTAAAACAAAAAAAACTCAATATCTGTTTTTTCATGGGGCATTCTTTTGGTGGAAAAGTAAGCACCCTGCTCGCAAAAGAAAAAGACATCCTAATCTTACTTTCAAGTGCGGGAATTTTGGCTAAAAAATCCCTAAAAGTGCGTTTTAAAATCCGTATTTTTAAAATTTTAAAACTCTTTGGTTTGGGGAAATTTTATCGCTATTTTGCTAGTAAAGATGGAGCAAATCTTAGTCCTATGATGTATGAAACCTTTAAAAAGGTTGTTGATGAGGATTTTAGTGAAATTTTTGCCAAGCAAAAGGCTAAAAGTTTGATTTTTTGGGGAAAAAGCGATGAAGCTACGCCTTTATATTGTGGCGAGAAAATGCATCAATTTTTAAAAAATAGCACTTTTTATCCTTTAGAGGGGGATCATTTTTTCTTTTTAAAACATTCTGCTTTCATAGCTCAAAAAATTAAGGAAATTTAAATGCTTATCAATACTCTTTATTTTATCAATTCTTTATTTTTTAATTTTTGTATAGCTTTTTATCTTATGAGTGCTTTACAATGGTATTCTTATAAATTTAAGCGCGTGTTTTTTCATTATCATAAACCTTTGTGGCATTTGTATTTTTTATTTATTCCTTATTTTTTATTCTTAGCTTTTCCTTTATACTCTTTGGCATATTTTGCATTGATCCATACTTCGATTTTGTACTTTTGGAACAAAGGTATAGATAAAAAGCTTGTTTTTACAAGCAAGGTCAAATGGTTTTTTGTTTTTGTTTTTGTTTATAATGCTATTTTTGCTATCCTTGCTTTGCGTTTTTCTTTTCTTTTTAATCTTTTTAGTCTTCCTTTTGCTTTATTGAGTCTTAAAATTTATGAGTTTTTTACAAATTTATATTATAAAAAACAAGCCAAAGCCAAACTAAGAGCCAATGAAAATTTAAAAATCATACTCATTACCGCAAGTTTTGGAAAAACAAGTATTAAAAATTTTCTATACGAACTTTTAAAAGATAACTTTAAAAGCTACAAAACACCACGCTCTGTCAATACCTTGCTAGGTATAATTGCTGATATCAATACCAATTTAAGCCAAGATACTCAAATTTACATAGCTGAAGCAGGTGCTAGACTTAAAGGCGATATTGATGAAATCACTCGTTTTTTACAACCTCACATCAGCATAGTAGGAGAGATAGGCAATGCACATTTAGAGTATTTTAAAAGTGTTGAAAATATCCGCTCAACCAAACTTGAAGCCTTAAATTCCAAAAGATTAGAAAAGGCTTTTTTACACTCTAGCACCCAAAAAGAAGAAGATAAACTCATCAGCCTTTATGATGATAAATTAAATCTTATTCATTCAAGTCTTGAAGGTTTAGAATTTAAAGTCGATATAGAAAATAAATCCTATGATTTTAAAAGTCAAATTTTAGGGGATTTTAACGCGCAAAATCTTTGTGTTTGTATACTTTGTGCTCATTATCTTGGTATAAAACTAGAAAAAATTCAAAAGCAAGTTTTAAATATAAACTCCGTAGAACATCGCTTGCAAGTGCTTTCAAGAGAGCCTAAATTTATCATAGATGATGGTTTTAATGGAAATTTTAAAGGTATGAGCACAAGCTATGAACTTTGTAAAAGCTATAAAGGACGCAAAGTTTTAGTAAGTCCTGGTATAGTAGAAGTAAGCGAAGAAGAAAATATAAAACTTGCTAAAATCATCAATGAGTGTTTTGATCTTGCTATCATTAGCGCACAAATCAATGCTGAAATTTTCAAAAAAGAGTTAAAAATAAAAACCATTATACTTAAAGAAAAAAGCCAGCTAGTTCAAACTCTAGCTAAAGAAACAAAAAACGGAGATTTAATACTCTTTTCAAACGATGCGCCTAGTTTTATGTGATTCGTATAAGTATTTGCAAATGTCATCATTTTCAATTTGACTTCGTGCAAATACTTCCTAAACCCTAGTTTGTCCTATAAGATTATTAAGTCTATCCATTATAGAATTAACATAAGAATTGATACTTTCACTACTTGCTTTCCAGCCGTTAGCCTTTGCTTGATTAAACTGATTATCAAACCAAGCTCCACCATTGCCTATGTATATATTTTGCCATTTAGCTCCTGTTTCCATTGCGTATATACTCGCATCAAGCCAGCCATCTTGTGCATAGCCTTTTAATAAACTTGCAAAATCAACCTTGCCCGTCATAATGTCGTCTAAGGAAACACTAAAAGAAGGATTTGCTTTCATTTCTAGCTCAAGTTTTGCTTCACGAACTTTTGCTTCAGGACTCAAAACAACTTGATTTGGAGATGGAAAAGGTGGATAGGATTTTAAAAAGCTCATAAATAAAGCTTCCTTAGAATAACTTCCATCTTCATTTTGTGGATAAACTGACATATCAGGATTAAATTCACCTTCATTTGAAGGTCCTTGCTCCATACTTTGTGGAGAAAAGTCAAGTTTCATAAGGTTCATACCCAAATTCATAGTAGAATACTTAATCGCTTGTGCTTCGTGAAATTGTTCCGCATTAAATATATTTTTTACAATTTTTTCTTTGTTTTCATTACGACCATAATTTAGTCCTTTTGGTAATTGCTCTAAATCAGCTTCGCTAAAACTTGTTTTATTATTTGGAAATGCACTGATTACTTGATTAAAACTATTATAATGGGATTTAACAATAGAAGCCATATCAAAACTATCATAATAGTTTCCACTGGTTTCACTAGCCATACCATTTTGATTAAATCTTTCTATCTCATCCAAAGTAGATTTATGTATTTTAAAATCTTCAGGTAATCCTGCAGCTTTGTTAAAATCACTTCCCATATAGCCATTTTTATCTACACTATAACCATAGGCTGTATTAGTAGAAGTATTACTTATATCTGCTTGTTTGTATTTTAGAGTATAAATAGAGTTTTTAAATTCACTTGATATATCATAATTAGGAGAACTTGTCTTACTACTTATACTAAAATTAGTATTATTGCTAGTATTTGTTGTATTAGTAGAATTTAATACTTCACTTCTTGCTAGAGTTTGTGAATTTGCATTTTGAATTTCATTTAACTTACTAGCATTTTGTTTTAAAAAAGCATTAGCAAAACTTATTTTAGAATTTTCTTTACTTTCTTTATTAGCTTTTGCTTGTGAAAGTATAGAATTATAGTTTGAGTTATCATT
>NZ_MJYJ01000014.1:0-110260 GCF_001763255.1 Campylobacter sp. BCW_4338 | reverse complement strand
TTTATAGGCGTATTTTACTAGAATTTGTAGAATATTTATTAGAATATCAAGATGAAATGCAAATAAACGATATAAAAACGACTTTTTTAGTCAATTTTATTAATTATTTAGAAAAAATGGCAATAAACTATCAAAAAAACAAAAATAACTTATTTGAGAGTATTAACTAGCTTTTTTTCTTTTATAAGCGATAATAATGATGATTTGTTTGTTTTTTCCTTTGATATGAAGAAAATTAGATTTAGAACAGAAAAATCAGAAGAAAATTAAATTATCTTAATGAAAATGAAATTATAAGGCTAAATAATGTTTTAGAGAAAGAAAAAGCAAAAAAAGAAGTTTACAATAGTTTTAGAAAAAACTTATGCTTTATGGAGGACTTAGAATTTCTGAAGCTTTAAATGTAAAACTTTGTGATTTTGAAGAGGTTGATGATGAAATATTAAAAATATCCATAATAGGCAAGGGCGGTAAAGAACAATTTGCATTTATTAAAAAAGAAGAAGTAGATGATGAGCTTGAATATTTTAAAGAAAATATCCAAGATAGTGATTACATAATGCAAACTAGCACAGGAAAACATTTAAATAGAAGCAATGCTTTTTTGATTGTAAATAATATTTACGCTAAAGCTTTGATCAGCAAAAAAGGACTTCATTTGCTTAGACACACTTTAGCCATGAGATTAACAGCCAAAGGAACAAACCTTGTGGAATTCTAAGACATGCAAAACTAAATACTACTGCTATATATGCCAAAGCAACAAATGATACAATAAAAGCTGCGTTATTGAATAATTAATTTTTCTAAAATTGAGTATTTGCATAGACTTCAAGAAGAAGTCTATGTGTTTAAAATTGTTCTAATAAAAGTTTAGGTTCTCCGCCAAGTATTTTGATGAAATTTGCAATTCTTGATTGTATTATTTCTACGGAATACATACCTCCTAAACCGCCTAAAGCATAAAATAATTCTTCGAAAATGTCTTCTTTGTTAAATTCAAGTTCTTCTATGTCAATAAGAACAGGAGTTCGGCTACATTTTTGTAAATTTTGATATATTTTGACTAAAATCTTGATTTTTTGTAGATTACTTTCAGCCTCTAAATAAGAATTTAAGTGTATTATTAGGGTTTTTATGAGTTTTTCTCTATTTTCTTTATTTTCAAGAAATTCACCCCCCCCCGCCCGAGTGAATGCTTCTTTTAAATATTTGTTTTTCATATTATTCCTTTTTATATAAAATCAAGTAAAATAAAATCTTTTAATTTTGGGCATATTTCGCACAAATAATCACTATACCATTGCATCAACTCCCTTCTCTCTTTTAAATTTTGTGCAAAATTATATGAAGCTTTAACCTTATTTTTTTCCGTATGCGCCAAACACATTTCTATAATATTGCTACTAAACTGATGTTTTTGAATATTTTCGTGAGCTAGAGTACTAAACATAGATCTAAAACCATGTGGAGTAAAATCTTCATTTGAATATCCCATTCTTCTAAATACCATTCTTACTGTATTATCACTCAAGATCTCATTTAGTCCATCGCCTTTCTTTTTTGTTTAATGGATTTAAATAAAAGATCATGATGACTTATTTGTTTGTATTCTTTTAATAATTGCACTGCAATATCACTTAGATGTATACAATGCGCTTTTTTCATTTTCATTTTTGAAGCAGGTATGTTCCACAAGCCATTTTCTAAATCAATATCTTCCCAAGCAGCACTTCTTATGCTAAAACTTCTTTGCGCAGTAAGAAGCGACAATAAGATTGCCATTTTTGTATTTGTATCACATTGTATATAAATAATATTTTCAATTAATTCTTTAATTTTTGAAACTTCCGTAATAGTCGCAAAATGTCTTGTTTTTTTGTTATAGACCAAATCCTTTCTTTTTATACCAAGCATAATATTATTTTCAATCATCTCTTTGTTAACTGCATAAGTTAATGTTGTAAATATTTTTTTACCGACTTCGGATTTTTTTGTAGTTTTATTTTTTCAAGAACATTTAAAATGTCGCTTCTTTTAAGATTACTAATGGGAATATCTCCTATAATAGGATAGCAATGATTTTCCATTCGCTTAATAGACTCATTGAGAGTGCGTTTTGTTATGTCGTTTTTTTGAAGAAAATACTGTTCAGCAATTTTTCTAAAACTTGTATCACATCCTTCTTTTTTTCTTATACTTTCATTAGTTTTTAGTAAAGTTTTTATCTCATTTTTTTATCTCGAGCTTCTTTAATTGATATTTGCGGAAATTGCCCCAAAGTTATTCTTTTTAATTTTCTTGTTTTTGGATCTTTACAATCAAATACAAAAGACTTTTTGCCGCTAGGATAAACTAATACAAATAAATTATCACTATCGCTAATTAAAAATTTTTTATCTTTTGGACTAATATTTACTATATCTTTCTGTGTAAGCATTTAAAAATAGACTCCTTGTGGTAATTTCTCCTAACTTTTTAGAATAAAAAATAAAAAGTTAGGAGAAAAGTTTCGAAATGAATTTTAACGGAAAAAACTTTAATTTAGGCTTTATATAGCTATAAATGCCTATTTTATCGATATTTTATAAGCATGATATTTATAGTAGTTTATAGTATCGATGGTGCGGTTAGCGAGATTTGAACTCGCACACGCGGAGCGCACCACCCCCTCAAGATGGCGTGTCTACCAATTCCACCATAACCGCATAGAAAAAAGCCCAAAAAAAGGGCTTTAATAAGTTTTATTGTAAAACTATAAAAGGATTTGCATAAAGTGCTATTAGCGCGATAACAAGAGCATAGATAACTTGTGCTTCAATCATCGCTAAAGCAATAAACATAGTTGTCATTAATTTTGGCCCAAGACCAGGGTTTCTAGCTGTTCCTGCAATTGTTGCCGCTGCAGTATTACCCATACCGATAGCACCACCAAGTGCTGCAACACCAAGACCTAAGCCTGCTGCAAGAACTGAAAATGCTTTAATCCATACATTAATAGCTTCTTGCTCTACTGGAGCATTAGTTTCAGCTGCAAAAGCTACTGCTGCACATGCTAATAATAAAAAAAGAACTTTTTTCATTATCTTAACCTTTCTATAAAAAAAATTTTTCAATTTTTAAATCAGTTCGGCTTGCGTATCCCTACTTAAGACTTAAAAATAAAGCCGAATTATAACCAAAAGTATCTTTATTTTTATTGAAATTTACAAAAATTCACATTTTTGATTTAAATTTGATTGTTTTCAATAAAGCTTAAAAGTTTTTTTGCTTTAATAATATTTTAAAATAATTTTTAAGTTAAGGTTGTAACATTGAGTTCTAAATTTTCAAAAATAGGTTTCATTTTAGCGGTAGCAGGTTCAGCGGTGGGCTTGGGTAATGCTTGGAAATTTCCAACATTAGTAGGTCAAAGTGGTGGATCTGCTTTTATCTTGCTTTATATAATTCTTACTTTAGGTGTAGGTTTTGTGATATTTTTAGCTGAGCTTAGCATAGGAAAAATTAGCGAAAAAGATCCGGTTAATGCCTATGAAAAGTTAGCACCTTCAAATAAAAAAGCTTGGTCTTATGTTGGTTTTACTATGGTGGGGGCGATTTTAATAGTTTCTTTTTATACCTTGGTGATTGGCTGGATAGTTAAATATGTGTTTTTAAGTATCACTGGAAATTTGCCTATGGATCTAGAAGTAAGTAAAGCACAGTTTGGATTTTTTACAAGTGAGGATTTTTTAAGTCAGTTTATTTGTTTTACTTTGGTTTTTTTATGTGTTTTTTATATTGTTTCTAAAGGTGTTAAGAATGGGATTGAAAAGTTAAATGTTTGGATGATGCCTTCATTGTTTATTTTACTTATTTTGATGCTTGTTTATGCTATTAGTAAAGATGGTTTTATGATGGCGGTTAAATTTCTTTTTGTACCTGATTTTTCCAAAATCAACACTTCAAATGTTCTTGAAGCCTTAGGACTTGCTTTTTTTAGTCTTTCTTTGGGCGTTGGAACGATTATTACTTATTCTGCTAGTCTGCCTGATAAAACCAATTTTATTACCAGTACTTTAAATATTATTTTTATCAATCTTTTAGTTGGTTTATTAATGGGTTTGGTTGTTTTTACTTTTATCTTTGAATTTGGCTACAATCCTAATCAGCAAGGACCAGGACTTGTTTTTATTTCCTTAGCTACTTTATTTGAAAAAATTGGGGTGATTGGTTGTATTTTTGGAGCAGCATTTTTTATTTCTTTAATCTTTGCTGGTATTACTTCAGCTGTTTCAATGATAGAGCCTTTTGCTTTTTATCTTATTAATACTTTTGGCATGAGCCGTAAAAAAGCTTTGATTTTAATAGGAATTGTTGTTTATATTTTAGGAATGTTGTGTATTTTATCTTCTTTAAAAAGTACTCAGTTTGGATTTTTTGGAATGAGTTTTTTTGATTTGCTTGATAGTGTTTCAAGCAAGGTTATTATGCCTTTAGGTGGAATTTTGGCAGCTATTTTTGTGGGATTTGTGATGAAAAAAGATGCTTTAAAAATTTTATTTGAACCTTATATGAGCGGTATATTTTTTGAACTTTGGTATGTGTTTTTGAGATTTATTTCCCCTTTGGCTGTTGTTATAGTTATGATAGCCGCTTTTTTAAAGTGAGTTTGAAAAATAATGAGAACATATTTTTCAAAAATCGGTTTTGTATTGGCTGTTGCTGGTGGAGCCGTTGGTTTAGGTAATGCTTGGAAATTTCCAACTTTAAGTGCAGAAAATGGTGGTTTTGTTTTTGTGCTTTTATATTTGTTTTTTACCTTAACTATAGGATTTAGTATTTTTTTGGCTGAAGTGGCTATGGGACGTTTAAGTAAAAGTGATCTTGCAAATGCTTATTCAAATCTTGCTATAAAATATGGCAATAGATGGCGATATGGCGGCGTTTTTATGTTAGGTGGTATTTTTGTCCTCTCTTTTTATCTAGTTATCATGGGATGGGTTTTAAAATATACTGTAGTGAGTCTTTATTATCTTCCTAAAACTTTAGATGAAGCAGCAAGTAATTTTCAGAATTTAATCACTACAAATTTGACAAGTTCTGTTTTTTTCTTCACTTTATCTTTTTTTCTTACTTTATTGATAGTATCTAAAGGTTTAATCAAAGGGATTGAAAAATTAAACGTTGTTATAATGCCTAGCTTATTTTTAATGCTTGTTTTTATGTTGTTTTATTGCATGGGATTTAAGCAAGGTTTTGCAAATGCTTTTTCTTATTTATTTTATCCTGATTTTTCACACTTTAAATTTAGCTCTATTGCCGAAGCCTTAGGGCTTGCATTTTTTACCTTATGCTTGGGAATAGGTTGTATAGTTACATATTCATCAGCCTTGGATAAAAAAACAAATTTTATAAAAAGTTCAGTGTATATTGTTTTGATTAACTTATTGATTTCTTTTATTATGGGACTTATTGTTTTTACTTTTATCTTTGAATTTGGAGCCGATCCACATACTCAAGGAGCGGGGATTGTTTTTGTATCCTTGATGAGTTTGTTTAATCAGCTTGGGATTTTAGGCTATATTTTTGCATTTTGTTTTTTCTTAGCACTTTTTTTTGCTGGTATTACTTCAGCTGTTTCAATGATAGAGCCTTTAACTTTTTATATGATTAATAACTATCAAATTTCTCGTGCTAAAGCTCTATTTTTAATAGGTTTATTTGTTTTTGTTTTTGGAATTTGTTGTATCTTGTCGTTAAATTTAAATTTTTTTTCTATGTTTAGTTTTTTTGGCAAAGATTTTTTTACTTTATTAGATAAATTAACTTCAAATTTTTTACTTCCACTTGGTGCTATAGCATGCTCTATATTTGTAGGTTTTTTTATGAATAAAAAACAAATTTATAAAATTTTTTCTAAATTTATAAGTCGAAAAATTTTCTTAATTTGGTTGTTTTTTATTCGTTTTATATCGCCTATAGCAATAATTTTGGTAATGTGTTATCAAATTTTTGTATAATAATGAAAAAATATTTTTTAAGGAAAAATAATGGCTAAAAAATTCATCGATGTAATGGATACAAGCTTTAGGGATGGTTTTCAGTCTGTTTATGGAGCTAGGGTTTTAATGGATGATTTTTTTCCTGCAGTAGAAGCAGCAAAAGAAGCAGGCATTACACATTTTGAATTTGGCGGTGGTGCTAGATTTCAAAGCTTGTATTTTTATCTTAATGAAGATGCTTTTACCATGATGGATAAATTTAGGGCTATTGTAGGAAAAGATACCAATCTTCAAACTTTAGCAAGAGGGGTCAATACCGTTACTTTAGATACTGGAAGTAGTGAACTTATTGATTTGCATGCAAAACTTTTTGCAAAACACGGTACTACAACGATAAGAAATTTTGATGCCCTTAATGATGTAAATAATTTAAAATTTAGTGGTGAATGTATAGTAAAACATGGGTTAAAGCATGAAATTACTATCACTTTAATGGATTTACCGCCAAATTGTAAAGGTGCCCATGATGTGCCTTTTTATGAAAAAATTTTAAAAGAAATTTTAGCAGCAGAAATTCCTTTTCATAGTATTTGTTTCAAAGATGCAAGTGGGACTTCTAATCCAAATAAAATTTATGAAACCATTAAAATGGCTAGAAAAATTTTACCTCAAGATACACACATTAGACTTCATACGCATGAAACTGCAGGAGTGAGTATAGCCTGCTATCTTGCAGCACTTGAAGCAGGGGTTGATGGTATCGATTTGGCTGCGGCTCCAGTAAGTGGCGGAACCTCTCAGCCTGATATTTTAACCATGATGCATGCTTTAAAAGGCAAAGATTATGATTTAGGCGGACTTGAGGAAGAAAAAATTCTAAAATACGAAGAAGTTTTAAAAGATTGTTTAAAAGAATATTTTTTACCACCTGAAGCTACTATGGTAAATCCACTTATTCCTTTTTCTCCTATGCCAGGAGGAGCTTTAACAGCAAATACACAAATGATGAGAGATAATAATATCTTAGATAAATTTCCACAAGTCATTCATGCTATGAGAGAAGTTGTAGAAAAAGGTGGATTTGGTACTTCGGTTACTCCAGTTTCTCAATTTTATTTTCAACAAGCTTTTAATAATGTGATGTTTGGACCTTGGAAAAAAATAGCAGAAGGTTATGGAAAAATGGTGCTTGGTTATTTTGGAAAAACTCCTGTTACACCCGATGCAAATATTGTTGAACTTGCTTCAAAACAACTTAATTTAGAACCTACTACAGAGCTTGCTATTAATATAGCTGATAAAGATGAGAGTAAAAGTATAGTTTATACCAAAACCTTGCTTGAAAAAGAGAGTATAGAAACGAGTGAAGAAAATATATTTATTGCAGCAGCTTGTAAAGAAAAAGGTATAGCATTTTTAAAAGGAGAGGCAAAGGTAAATGTACGCAAATTAGCTAGTATGCCAAAGCCTATGAGTGTAGATGAAAACAAATTTACCGTAGCTGTAAATGGTAATAAATATCATGTAGAGGTAAGCTATGGTTTTGATAAAGATGTTAATGTTAAAAGTGTAAAAAAAGTAGAAGAAAATAAAAATATTGTTTCTTCAAATTCAACAAGTTCTGTAGATGCTGAAAATGAAGTTTTAGCAGGTATTTCAGGTAATGTCTTTAAAATTTATGTTAACGAAGGTGAAGAAGTAAAATCAGGTCAAGCCATCATGGTTTTAGAAGCAATGAAAATGGAGATTGAGGTTAATGCTCCAAAAGATGGAATTATTTCAGAGCTTTGTATTAAAATAGGCGATACTGTTAACGAAGGCGAAGTATTAGCTATCTATAAGAATTAAAGTGAGGGAAAGATGAAAAAATTTGATAATTTAGGTTTGGATAATATAAAAGAAATTTTTCATAATTTAAGTTATGATGAATTAAATGCTCATGAAAAAGCAAATAATGAAGGTTTAAGTACGGATAATGATACTTTTTGTGTAGATACAGGGATTTTTACAGGTAGAAGTCCTAAAGATAAATATTTTGTAAAACAAGATCCATCTAGTAAGTATATTGCTTGGGGAAAGGTAAATCAGCCCATTACAAAAGAATTATTTGATAAGCTTTTGACCAAAGCAAAACAAGAATTAAGTGGAAAGAAAATTTATGTTCAAGATGCTTTTTGTGGCGCTTCTTTGCAAAGTCGCAAAGCAGTAAGATTTGTTACTGAAATTGCATGGCAAGCGCATTTTGTTAAAAATATGTTTATTCGCCCAAGTCAAGAAGAACTTGAGAATTTTAAAGCAGATTTTATTGTTTATAATGCTTGCAAATGTATCAATGAAGATTACAAACAAGATGGTTTAAATTCAGAGGTTTTTGTAATCTTTAATGTTGAAGAAAATATAGCAGTTATTGGTGGAACTTGGTATGGCGGAGAAATGAAAAAAGGTATTTTTTCTATGATGAATTATTGGTTGCCACTAGAAAATAAACTTTCTATGCATTGTAGTGCAAATGTCGGAGAAAAAGGTGATGTAGCACTTTTCTTTGGACTTAGTGGCACTGGAAAAACTACACTCTCAACCGATCCAAAAAGAAAACTTATAGGTGATGACGAACATGGTTGGGATGATGAAGGTGTATTTAATTTTGAGGGTGGTTGTTACGCAAAAACAATCAATCTCGATCCTGAACATGAGCCTGAAATTTATGGTGCCATTAAAAGAAATGCACTTTTAGAAAATGTAGTTTTAAGAGCCGATAAGAGTGTTGATTATGCTGATGCTTCAAAAACAGAAAATACAAGAGTTTCTTATCCTATAGAGCATATTGAAAATCATGAGCCTAGTCTAAAAGCAGGGCATCCAAAAAATATTATATTTTTAAGTGCAGATGCTTTTGGAATTTTACCTCCAGTAAGTAAACTAAGCAAAGAGCAGGCTATGTATTATTTTTTAAGTGGTTATACAGCAAAAGTAGCTGGAACTGAGCGTGGTATTTTAGAACCTCAAGCAACTTTTTCAGCTTGTTTTGGAGAACCTTTTATGCCTTTGCATCCAACGGTTTATGCGAGATTACTTGGTGAAAAGATTGAAAAGCATGAAGCTAATGTTTATCTTGTTAATACAGGCTGGAGCGGTGGAAGCTACGGTGTGGGTAAAAGAATGAGTATTAAGGCTACTAGGGCTTGCATTAATGCTATTCTAGATGGAAGTATTGCAAAATGTGAATTTGAAAATTTTGAAGTGTTTGATTTAGCTATTCCAAAAGCTTTAGAAGGTGTAGAAAGCACGCTTTTAAATCCTATAAATACTTGGTCAGATAAAAATAATTATATTGCAACAAGAGATAAATTAGCACATATGTTTATACAAAATTTTAAACGTTACGAAGATGTCAAAGAAGGCATTGAATTTAGCAAATTTGGACCAAAAATTTAAGGCATTTAAATGAAAAATGAAATGTGGTCAGGACGCTTTAGTAGTGCAAGTGATGAGCTTTTAAAAGAATTTAATGCAAGTTTAAATGTAGATAAAACTTTGTTCAATGAAGATATACAAGGTTCTATAGCACACGCTACAATGCTTGAAAGTTGTGGTATTTTAAAAAAAGAAGAATTAGATGCTATTATAAAAGGTTTAGAGCAGGTTAGAAGTGAAATAGAGCAAGGCAAATTTATTTTTGATATTAAAGATGAAGATATTCATATGGCTATAGAAAAGCGTTTAAGCGAGCTTATAGGTAGTGAAATTGGTGGAAGACTTCATACTGCAAGAAGTAGAAATGATCAAGTGGCTACTGATTTTAAACTTTTTGTCAAAAAATCTCATATTGAACTTATAAAGCTTTTAAAAGAATTGATTCAAACCATGCTCGAACATGCCAAAGTGCATAAAAAAACTATTATGCCAAGTTTTACACATTTACAACACGCTCAGCCTGTGAGTTTTTCTTTTTATATTTTAGCTTATGCTTTTATGCTAATGCGAGATATTAAGCGTTTGCAAAATAGTCTAGAACTCGCTGATTTTTCGCCACTTGGGTCTTGTGCGTGTGCAGGAACAAGCTATGCCACCAATCGTGAGTTGAACGCTAAAATTTTAGGATTTAAAGATATTATGCCAAATGCTATGGATGGAGTGAGTGATAGAGATTTTGCTCTTGATTTACTTTATGATATAGCAGTTATTTTTACACACACTTCAAGACTTTGCGAGGAAATGATTTTATTTTCAAGTTCGGAATTTTCTTTTATATCCATAAGTGATAGTTTTTCAACAGGAAGTTCTATCATGCCTCAGAAAAAAAATCCCGATGTTTGTGAACTTATACGCGGAAAAACAGGGCGTGTCTATGGAAATCTGATTTCTCTTTTAACTATAATGAAAGCTCTACCTTTAGCTTACAATAAAGATATGCAAGAAGATAAAGAAGGGCTTTTTGATAGTGTAAAAACCGCTAAAGATAGTTTAATCATCTTAAATGCAATGTTAAAAGAAATACGAATTAATAAAGAAAATATGCTTAATGCTTGCAAAAAAGGTCATTTATTGGCTACTGATTTGGCGGATTATTTAGTGCGTGAAAAAAATATTCCTTTTAGAAAGGCACATTTTATAGTAGGAAATGTTGTTGCACAAGCTGAAATACAAGGCATTGATATAAGCGAAATTAAAGATCTTTCAAAAATAGATCCTATATTTGATGAAAAAGCTATAGAGCTTTTAAATTTTGAAATTTCTTTAAATTCTAAACAAAGTGAAGGCTCAAGTTCTACTACAAGCGTAGAAAAGCAAATTCAAATTTTACAAGAATTTATTAAAAAAATATAAATATTGTTTAGGCTATTTTGCCTAAACATTGAATCTAAAATGCATTACATCGCCATCTAAAACGATATAGTCTTTTCCTTCAAGGCGTAGCTTTCCTGCTTCTTTGGCGCCATTTTCGCCTTTGTATTGGATATAGTCTTCATAGGAAATAACTTCAGCTTTTATAAAGCCTTTTTCAAAGTCATTATGAATCACGCTCGCTGCTTTTGGTGCTTTCCAGCCTTTTTTGATTGTCCAAGAACGCACTTCAACTACACCAGCGGTAAAATAACTGATCAGTCCAAGCTTAGTAAAAGCAGTGCGTATGATTTGATCAAGACCGCTTTCGTTAACTCCTAGAGAACTTAAAAATTCACGACTTTCTTCATCACTTAATCCTACTAATTCTTCTTCGATTTTTGCACAAAGCTTGATAACTTCATGATCATTTTTTTTAGCATATTCTTTTAAAGCTTTTACATAATCATTATCTTCACTAATACCATTTTCATCAACATTTGCACCATAAATCACTTCTTTAGCAGAAAGCAGTCTTAATTCTTTGATTAAGGCTTGATAAATTTCGCTTTCTTTTTCAGGATAAGAACTTGCAGCTAAGCCTTTGTTTAAATGATCAAGTAAAGAATTTGCAAGTTCGAGGCTTTCTTTAGCACCCTTTTGGTTGGCTTTGGTTTCTTTGGTGAGTTTTTCTATTTTTTTACTAAGTTGTTCAATATCTGCTAAAATAAGTTCTGTATTGATAATTTCTACATCACGCAAAGGATTAACTCCACCTTCAACATGGGTGATATTTTCTTCATCAAAACAACGCACTATGTGTAAAATAACCTCAGTTTCGCGTATATTTGAAAGAAATTTATTTCCTAAGCCTTCACCCTTACTTGCACCTTTAACAAGTCCAGCGATATCTACAAATTCTATTAAAGAATGCATAATTCTTTCAGGTTTTACGATTTTAGCAAGTTCATTAAGTCTTAAGTCAGGAACTTCAACCATGGCTTTGTTAGGCTCTATAGTGCAAAAAGGATAGTTTGCACTTTGGGCATTTTGTGCTTTAGTTAAAGCATTAAAAGTCGTTGATTTGCCAACATTTGGAAGTCCTACTATACCTACGCTTAAACTCATTTAGATTTCCTTAAAATTTGAATTAAATAATTAACACACATTCTAACTCCAGCTCCACCTGCACCAAAACTAGAATATCCCCAAGATTTTTCCGTATAAGCAGGTCCTGCTATGTCAAGATGTAACCATTTGTCTTTATATTCTTTACGAATAAATTTATCTAAAAATAACCCCGCGGTAATTGCGCCTCCATAGCGACTAGAGGCAGTGTTGCTAATATCGGCAATATTTGATTTTATAAGTTCTCTTAAGTGGGGGTTAAAGTGTAAGATTGTAGTATATTCTCCACTTTTTTTAGAGCTTAGATAAAAATCATTTTGCAATTCTTCACTGTTTCCCATAATAGCACTTGTAAATTCTCCAAGTCCTACAACACAAGCTCCAGTAAGTGTTGCCATATCGATAAGTAAATCAGGTTTTAAATCTTGTGCAAAAGAAAGACAATCAGCTAAAACCAAGCGTCCTTCTGCATCTGTATTTCTTACTTCTATACTTACGCCTTCGCGACTGATTAACACATCATCAGGCTTATAAGCATTGCCGCCTATCATATTTTCAGTTGCACCTAAAATACAATGCACTTCTAAATCTAAAGCAAGCTCGGCTACGGCTTTTATGATCCCCATTGCTGCTGCTGCACCGCTTTTATCAGCTTTCATTGTAAGCATAAAATCAGCTGGTTTTAAGCTTAATCCACCGCAATCGTAAGTTAAGCCTTTTCCAACAAATACAACACGTTTTTTTGCATTTTTGGCTTTATAGCTTAGATGAATGAGGCGTGGTGGATGTACCGAGGCACGATTGACTGCCAAAAAAGCATTCATTTTTTCTTTGGCCAAAAATTTTTCATCATAAATTTTACAAATAATGTTTTTATTTTCTTTAGCTAAATTTTGCGCATCTTCTGCCATTTTTAAAGGGGTGTAAATTTCAGGAATTTCATTGACTATATTTTTAGTAAAATTTGTGGCATTAGCTAAAATTTCTCCACGCTCCAAGCCTATCTTAGCTTCATCTTTATTAAATTTCTTACCATTTAATTCTTCGCTTGAAATAATAAATTTTTCCAAAGTGCTTGTTTTTTTCTCGCTTTTATATTTATCAAATTTATAAGCTCCAAAAAGTACGCCTTCAACTAAAGATGTAAAACTTCTAACTACACAATCTCCTATTATGCTAGGAAGTTTTACGCTTTTTATATTAAGCTTTTCAAGAGTTTTATATGCTGTGCAAAGACTTAATCTTATATCCTCATAAGCAAGGCTTTTAAGCTCTAAATAAAGCTTTTTATTGTTTAAGTCTAGTAATACACCTTCGCCTTTGTAATTATTAAGTTTAAAAAAATCTTTTTCTTTGTTAAAATTTTTTAAATTTTTATCCTGTATAAAAATAAGTTCAAAGTCTGCTTTTATAGCATCTAGTTTTTTATCGTTTAATTCAAATTTCATGATTTTTTCCTTTTATCTTTAAGTATAGCTTTTTCCATTTGTTTAAAACCAAATAATAAAAGGGATAAAAAAGCTATAATAATAATGGCTGCATAATACCAATGTTCTTCAGCCCAAGTCACCATCTTCCAAATTTGTTCTCCAAAATACCAAGCTAAAAGTATAGTGATTGATGCCCAAACCCAAGCACTAAAAAGATTGATAATAGCAAATTTTTTTGCACTATAACGCGTGACTCCTATACTCATAGGTATAATGGTTCTAAAGCCATACATATAGCGTTGTATAAAAATAATAGGCCAACCAAAACGTTGTAAAAGTAAGTGTGCTACTGCAAATTTACGCCTTTGGGTTTTTAATTTTTTTTGTATGTAGCGTTTATTATATCTTCCTATATAGAAATAAATTTGATCGCCTACAAAACCACCAAGTCCTGCTATAAATATAACAAAGCCTAAATTTACATGTCCTTGATGGGCAAAAATACCTGCCAAAATTAAAGCCAACTCCCCTTCTAAAATACACCATAAAAAAATAATAATATATGCTAGATCTTTGTATTGGTAAAGTAAATTTTTTAAAAATTCTTCCATTTGCGCCTTTCTATAGTTTTAAATTTCTAAAACACTATAAACTGAAGTAAGTTTTTCAAGTTTATTTGCTCCATTTAAATCTTTAAGATTCATTAAAAAACAAGCTTCAACGCATTTTGCTCCAGCTTTTTGAATAAGTTCATACGAAGCTATAGCTGTTCCGCCAGTTGCTATTAAATCATCTACAAGTAAAACCTTTGCATTTTGAATATTTTTAAATGCATCTTTATGAAGTTCTACTTTATCGCTGCCATATTCAAGATCATATTCGCAGCTAAAGGTTTCAAAAGGGAGTTTTCCAGGTTTTCTAATAGGCACAAAAGGAAGATTAAGTTTTGCACAAATCATAGATGCAAAGATAAATCCTCTGCTTTCTGTTCCTGCTATGAAGTCTAGATTGTAATCTTTGTAGCGTTCTTTTAAATGTTTAAGTAGAAAATTTAAAGCCTCTTTGTTATTTAGTAGAGTGGTAATATCTCTAAAAATAATTCCTTTTTTTGGAAAATCAGCAATAATTCTAATGCTATCAAGCAGGTATTTTTGTTCTTCTTGTGTTAGTTTTATCATAATAATGCCTCGATTTTTGCTTCTAATTCTTTAATTCTTTGTCTTAGTTTGTCATTTTCTAAACGATATTGAGAATTTCTAGTTCTTAAAGATGTAAGGTCTGCTTTGATTTTATTAAGCTCTTCTGTGAGTATATCTATATTTCCAAGACTTCTTTGAAGTTGGATTTGTAGTTTTCTAATAACAATCTCAGTATCATCAAGATTGTTTTTGATAAAATCTTTTGATGTTTTTTCTTTATTAAGTAGAGTTTTATAGTAAAACAACATTACAATCAGATAGATAGTTGCACAAATTAATATAGTTAAAACAAGCCAGTTTGTAAACATTATATTTTTACCTCAATTTTTTGAATTCTTTGCATATGTCTCCCTTCTTCAAAAGGAGTTTGAATGAATTTTTCTATAATATCTGTAGCTAATTCAATCCCGATTAATCTTCCACCTAATGCCAAAACATTGGCATCATTATGTCTTCTTGCAAGTTCCGCACTTAAGCTTTCATGGCATAATGCGCAGCGAATGTTTTTATGACGATTTGCTGCAATAGAAATTCCAATTCCACTTCCACAAATAAGAATGCCAAAGCTTCGTTTGTCTATTTTTTCGGCAAGTAAATGTGCATAATCAGGATAATCACAGCTTGCGCAAGTGTTTGTTCCTAAATCGTTAAAAATTATATTTTTTTCTTTTAAAAATACGCAAATTTTTTCTTTTAATTCAAAACCAGCATGATCACTAGCAATATAAATTTTTTCCCTAAGCATTGGTTTCCTAATTACTATATAAAATAAGATAAAAATCTAATCTTATCATATTAAATCATAAAAACAGCTTTTCTTTTTTTAAAAATAAGCTTTATTTTTCTTTATATATGTTAGAATTTGCGACAAGAAAAATAAAATTTCAATAAATTAAGGGGAGAAGAAAATGAAGCTCATACTCATAGGATCTTCAACAGGTGGTCCTAATCAGCTTAAATTTCTTTTAAAGGATATTGATATAAAAAATACTTGTGTAGTTATAGCTCAACACATGAGTGTTAGTTTTATTCCATCTTTTGTGGGGCAATTTAATAAAGAGGCTTTTAGTGAAGTGTGCTTATTGAACGATAAAGAGATATTAAGCAATAAAATTTATATTTGCCCTAAAAATACTATTTTATCTGGAAATTTAAATATTGTAGCCTCTTGGCAAGATGTGGTATCAAGTTTTAAGCCAAGTGTAGATTTGCTTTTTCATTCCGCTGTTTCTTTGGCAAAAACAAATAAAATACTTGCTATTATTTTAACGGGTATGGGAGATGATGGCGCAAAAGGTTTATTTGAGCTTTATAAAACAGGGGTTAGATGTTTATGTGAGAATGAGGCAGATAGCGTCGTTTATGGTATGCCAAAAAGAGCAAAAGATATGAATCCACATTTAAAACCTATGAGCTTAAAAGAAATTAAAAAAGAAATTATAAATTTTATTGATCAGGATTAATAAAAGGAAAATTACATGGAAAAAAAAATAACTCCTAGCGAATTAGAACTTAATGAATTTATAAAAATTATCAACGAAATGAGCGGTATTGATTTAACCGATAAAAAAAATATATTAGCTTTAAAGTTGAATAAATTTCTTGAAGGAACTAATACTAAAAATTTTTCCGAATTTTTGGGAAAATTAAAAAGTAATAGACAACTTAAACAAGAAACTTTAGATTTTGTAACCATAGGTGAAACTTATTTTTTAAGAGAATTGGCTCAATTGAAAGAAATAATTTATTATGCCAAAAGCTTAGAAAAGAGAGTAAATATCCTAAGCGCCCCTTGTTCAAGTGGAGAAGAGGTATATTCTTTGGCATTATTGGCTGCACAGAATTTTATTAAAGATATGTATATTTTAGGCATTGATATTAATTCAAGCGTGATTGAAAAAGCAAAACTTGGAAAATATCAAGGAAGAACTTTACAGCGATTGAGCGAGAGTGAAAAAAGAAGGTTTTTTTTAGAAAGCGAAGATAAATTTTATACTATTAATAAAAATGAGCTTTGTACTTGTAAATTTGAACTTTGCAATGTTTTTGAAGAAAAATTTTCAAGATTGGGAAAATTTGATATTATAGCTTCTAGAAATATGATTATTTATTTTGATCATGAATCAAAACTAAAACTTATGGAGAGATTTCATAGAATTTTAAATGATAAAGGAAGGCTTTATGTTGGCAATGCTGATTTAATTCCAGAGACTATTTATTTTAAAAAGATTTTCTCTCCAAGAGGTGTTTACTATGAAAAAGTATGAATTCTAAAAATTACTAAAAGTTACACTTTAGAAATTTATTAGTAAAAATAAGTTACATTTTGAAGTAGTTTTCTTTATTTAATGATAAAATAATTTTAATTAATTTTATATTTAGTTAAAAATAAAGGAAAAAACTTGATTGAATTAAAAAATGTAAACAAATACTACGGAACTCATCATGTTCTAAAGAATATTAATCTTTCTGTTAAAGAAGGTGAGAAGCTTGTTATTATAGGTCCAAGTGGAAGTGGAAAAAGTACAACTATCCGTTGCATGAATGGGCTTGAAGAAGTTAGTTCAGGAGAGGTCGTAGTTAACAATCTTGTTTTAAATCATAAAAATAAAATTGAAATTTGTCGAAAATATTGTGCAATGGTTTTTCAGCATTTTAATTTATATCCACATATGACGGTTTTGCAAAATTTAACCTTAGCTCCAATGAAACTTCAAAAAAAATCTAAAAAAGAAGCTGAAGAAACAGCTTTTAAGTATTTAAAAGTCGTAGGTTTAGTGGATAAAGCAAATGTTTATCCAGCAACCCTTTCAGGCGGACAACAACAGCGCGTTGCTATAGCAAGATCACTTTGTACTAAAAAACCCTATATTTTATTTGATGAACCTACTTCAGCCCTTGATCCAGAAACCATACAAGAGGTTTTAGATGTAATGAAAGAAATTTCACACCAAAGCAATACTACCATGGTGGTTGTTACACACGAAATGGGTTTTGCAAAAGAAGTAGCAGATAGGATTATTTTTATGGAAGATGGCGCTATTGTGGAAGAAAATATTCCTAGTGAATTTTTCTCAAATCCAAAAACCGAACGAGCGCGACTCTTTTTAGGGAAAATTCTTAAAAATTAACCAAAATTGAAAGGAGAAAAAATGGTTTTTAGAAAATCTTTATTAAAGTTGGCAGTTTTTGCTCTAGGTGCTTGTGTTGCATTCAGTAATGCTAATGCAGCAGAAGGTAAACTTGAGTCTATTAAATCTAAAGGACAATTAATAGTTGGTGTTAAAAATGATGTTCCACATTATGCTTTACTTGATCAAGCAACAGGTGAAATTAAAGGTTTTGAAGTAGATGTTGCCAAATTGCTAGCTAAAAGTATATTAGGTGATGATAAAAAAATAAAACTAGTCGCAGTTAATGCTAAAACAAGAGGCCCTTTGCTTGATAATGGTAGTGTAGATGCAGTGATAGCAACTTTTACTATTACTCCAGAGAGAAAAAGAATTTATAATTTCTCAGAACCTTATTATCAAGATGCTATAGGGCTTTTAGTTTTAAAAGAAAAAAATTATAAATCTTTAGCTGATATGAAAGGTGCAAATATTGGAGTAGCTCAAGCTGCAACTACAAAAAAAGCTATAGGTGAAGCTGCTAAAAAAATTGGTGTCGATGTTAAATTTAGTGAATTTCCTGATTATCCAAGTATAAAAGCTGCTTTAGATGCTAAAAGAGTTGATGCGTTTTCTGTAGACAAATCAATATTGTTAGGTTATGTGGATGATAAAAGTGAAATTTTACCAGATAGTTTTGAACCACAAAGTTATGGTATTGTAACCAAAAAAGATGATCCAGCTTTTGCAAAATATGTTGATGATTTTGTAAAAGAACATAAAAGTGAAATTGATGCTTTAGCGAAAAAATGGGGTTTATAATATGAATGAAAGTGTAGGTTTTGTTGAACATTTAAGACAAATTCTTACTTCTTGGGGTTTATATGATGAAAATAGTATAAGCCCTTTTGCGGTATGGAAATTTTTAGATGCTTTGGATAATAAAGATGCTTTTATTAATGGTTTTATTTATACTTTAGAAGTAAGCATTCTTGCTTTGCTTATAGCTACAATTTTTGGAACTATAGGCGGAGTTATGGCTACAAGTAGATTTAAAATTATCAGAGCCTACACTAGAATTTACGTAGAGCTTTTTCAAAATGTTCCTTTGGTAATACAAATTTTCTTTTTGTTTTATGCCTTGCCTGTTTTAGGTATAAGACTTGATATATTTACTATTGGTGTATTGGGTGTTGGGGCTTATCACGGAGCTTATGTAAGCGAGGTGGTTAGAAGTGGAATTTTGGCTGTACCAAGAGGTCAGTTTGAAGCTTCTGCGTCTCAAGGGTTTACTTATATTCAACAAATGCGTTATATTATAGTACCTCAAACCATTAGAATTATTTTACCACCGATGACAAATCAAATGGTAAATTTAATCAAAAATACCTCTGTATTGCTTATTGTAGGTGGAGCTGAGTTAATGCATTCTGCTGATAGTTACGCAGCTGATTATGGAAATTATGCGCCAGCTTATATATTTGCAGCGGTTTTATATTTTATAATTTGTTATCCTTTGGCTTATTTTGCAAAGGCTTATGAAAATAAATTAAAAAAAGCACATTTAACGAGATAAAGGGTTGTTAATGGAAAATGTTTTTAATGCACAAAATATTGAATTTTTAATGCAAGGTTTATTTCTGACATTAAAAATAGCCTTAGCAACTTGTATTATTTCGATTATTTTTGGAACTTTTTTAGCTATAACTAAAAATTATGGGGATAGATTAAGTAAATTTTTAGCAGCTTGCTATATAGATATTTTTAGAAATACTCCTTTATTATTATGGATGCTTGCAGCTTGTTTTGTTCTACCTATATTTTTTGGACAATTTCCTCAAGCTTTTTGGGGTACTATAGGATTTTCACTTTATACGAGTTCGGTTATGGCTGAAATTATTAGAGGTGGATTAAATTCTATACCAAAAGGTCAGTTTGAAGCAGCTTATTCTCAAGGTTTTGGTAAATTTTTTACTCTTTTTTATATTATTTTACCACAAACTTTTAGAAAAATAGTACCTGCTTTATTATCTCAAATTGTAACCACTGTAAAGGATACAGCTTATTTAGCGGGTTTAGGTATAGCTGAGCTTACTTATAACTCAAAAACTATATTGGCAAAACTAACAAGTTTTGAAGAAATTTTAGCGATGATAGGTGTTGTTGCGGGAATCTATTTTATAATATGTTTTTCACTTTCTATGTTGGTAAGATATTATGCCAAAAAGACAGCTTACATTTCTTAAAAAAGCTTATATTTTTATATAAGCTTTTTAAATTTACAGCAGTTTTTAACATTTTTTTTATTAAAATCCTTTGTATTAATTCATAATTTTATTGATTAAGGTTTTTTATGCGAGGTTATAAAATTTTTTCAGGCTCAGCTAATGTGGAATTTGCAAGACAAGTTTCTAAATATCTTTCCCTGCCTTTAAGCGATGCTGGAGTAAAACGGTTTAGTGATGGGGAGATTAGTGTTCAAATTGATGAGAGCGTACGCGGAAAGGATGTTTTTATTATTCAAAGTACTTGTGCTCCTACAAACGATAATTTAATGGAACTTTTAATTCTTACAGATGCTTTGCGTCGCTCAAGTGCAAATTCGATTACGGCTATTATCCCATATTTTGGCTATGCGAGACAAGATAGAAAAGCAAATCCTAGAGTGCCAATTACTGCTAAACTTGTGGCTAATTTGATTCAGGCAGCTGGGATTGATCGCGTAGCTACGATAGATTTGCATGCAGGACAAATTCAGGGTTTTTTTGATATTCCAGTAGATAATCTTTATGGAAGTATAGTTTTTAATGATTATATTAAAGCCAAACATTTTAAAAATGCTATTATAGGAAGTCCAGATATAGGCGGTGTTGCAAGAGCTAGGAGTGTTGCAAAGCATTTAGGACTTGATATAGTTATAGTTGATAAGCGTCGCGAAAAAGCCAATGAAAGTGAAGTAATGAACATCATTGGAGATGTAAAAGATAAAGAAGTTATCCTAGTAGATGATATTATTGATACTGCTGGCACTATAGTTAAAGCTGCAGAAGCTTTAAAAGAAAAAGGTGCAAAATCTGTTATGGCTTGCTGTACTCATGCAGTTTTAAGTGGAAAAGCCTATGAGAGAATAGCAAGTGGAGCTTTAGATGAGCTTGTAGTAACAGATACCATACCTTTAAAAGAGCAATTACCAAATATTAAAGTATTAAGTGTTACATCTGTTTTTGCTGAAGTAATACGTCGTGTTTATCATAACGAAAGTGTAAATTCTCTCTTTATTTAGATTAAAAAAGCTTAAAGATTGTTTTTAAGCTTTTCATTTTTATGCTACTTAAAGAAACAAAAAACATATATTTTTTAAAAATGTGAAAAAACTAAACATCTTTCTATACAATTTAATCTATAAATCTGTTATTCTTTGAAAATATTTTATTTTCTTAGGAGAAATATGACTCAGTTAAGTACTAAAATTTTATGGTTGCTTGTTGCAACTTTAGGTGCTATTTGTTTTGGTTATTTAGCTTTACAAAATGGCGAAAGTGTATCAGCGATTTATTTGGTGGTTGCTGCTGTATGTATTTATATGATAGGATATAGATTTTATGGGCATTTTGTAGCTTATAAGGTTTTAGAACTTGATAAAAATCGCGCAACACCGGCGCTTGTAGAAAATGATGGGCGTGATTTTGTGCCTACAAATAAGGCTGTATTATTTGGACATCATTTTGCTGCTATTGCAGGAGCAGGTCCATTAGTAGGACCTATCTTGGCTGCTCAAATGGGATATTTGCCTTCTATGCTTTGGATTTTAGTAGGAGGAGTTTTAGCGGGTGCTGTGCATGATTTTGTTGTTCTTTTTATATCTACTCGTAGAAAAGGTAGAAGTCTTGGCGAGATGATTAAGGATGAGATGGGTAAATTTACAGGTGGAGTTGCTATGGTGGCGATTTTTGGCATTATGCTTATTATTATTGCCATTTTAGCTATGGTGGTTGTAAAAGCTTTAGCAGAATCTCCATGGGGTTTATTTACTATCTCAATGACTATTCCTATAGCAATATTTATGGGAATTTATATGCGTTTTATCCGCCCAGGTAGAGTAGGGGAGGCTTCTATAATAGGTTTTGTGCTTTTAATTTTGGCTATTCATTATGGTAGCGTTGTAGCTGCTGATCCTTATTGGGCTAAAATATTTACTTTAGAAGCTCCAACTTTAGCAGTTGTTATGATGGCTTATGGCTTTATTGCTTCTGTTTTACCTGTGTGGTTTTTACTTGCTCCAAGAGATTATCTTTCAACTTTTTTGAAAATCGGTGTTATTGTGGTAATGGCTGTAGCTATTGTTTTGGTTGCTCCTGATTTGCAAATGCCAAAAGCAAATACTCAGTATTTTGATGGAACAGGTCCAGTATTTGCAGGTGGAGTATTTCCATTTTTATTTATTACCATTGCTTGTGGTGCGATCAGTGGTTTTCATGCTTTGATTTCTAGTGGAACTACTCCTAAAATGCTTGAAAACGAAACTCACGCCTTAGCTGTTGGATATGGCTCTATGCTTGCTGAAAGTGCTGTGGCGATTATGGCTTTAATTTGTGCTTGTATTTTACATCCAGGTCTTTATTTTGCTATAAACTCAAGCTCTGCTTTGATAGGAACAGATGTTGTAAGTGTAGCACAAACTATTTCAAGTTGGGGATTTAGCATTACTCCTGAAGAAATTACTGCTTTGACTACAAATATAGGAGAGCATACTATACTTTCAAGAACAGGTGGAGCTCCAACTTTTGCTATAGGTGTAGCTTTGATCTTGCATGAACTTTTTGGCGGCGTGGATTTGATGGCTTTTTGGTATCATTTTGCTATATTGTTTGAAGCTTTATTTATTTTAACAGCGGTAGATGCTGGAACAAGGGCTTGTCGTTTTATGGTGCAAGATATACTGGGTAATGTTTATAAACCTTTAGGAGATATTCATAATTATCTAGCTGGACTTTTGGCTACGGCTTTAAGTGTTACAGGTTGGGGATATTTTCTTTATCAAGGCGCCATTGATCCTAAGGGGGGAATTTATACGCTTTGGCCTCTTTTTGGCGTGAGCAATCAAATGCTTGCGGGTATGGCTTTGCTTCTTGCTACAACTATACTTGTAAAAATGGGCAAGGCAAGATATACTTGGGTTACTTTAATACCTGCGGTATTTGTCTTAGTGGCAACTCTGTATGGAGGAATTCAAAAAATTATGCCTTATAAAGAAGGCAATAAAGTAGCAAATGCGGTAAGTCATGTAGCCGCCGTTAGCATACAAAGTCAAAAAATTAAAGATTTAGAATTTAAATTAAATAATACTAAAGATGAAAAAGAAATTTCTACAATTAAAAAAGAAATTTTAATAGCCACTCAAAGTAAAGTTGGAAATTTACTTAATGCAATTCTTTGTGTGTTCTTTATGATAGCCACCTTGCTTGTTATAATTTCTTGTATAGGAATTTGTTTAGGTAAAATTAAAATTCCTCTTAAAGAAACTAAGTATATTAAGATTGATGAATTTCAAAAAATTTAAGTATTATTATGAAAAAGCCGAAAGGTTTTTTCATCCCTTGGTGGGACTTTCTAGTTATGATAAGTATTTAGAACATATGAAACAAAAATATCCAGGAAAAATTCCAAAAACCAGAGGGGAATTTTTCAAAGAATGTCTAGATAAAAAATATAATAGTGGCGGTTTAAATAAATGCTGATAAGCTTAAAGGATAAAGTTTTTATCATACAAAATAAGCTTTAAGCATTTAAAAAGCCATGAATTCTTTTAAGTTCTTCACTAATAGGCTTTTTCTTTCCATCTCTTGTAACACTTACATAAGTTACTAAAGCCGAAGTTACATTAATGCAAGAAGTACAACCTTGAGAATCCACTCTTTGAGCTGTGACTTCTACTTCAACGCTGATTGAAGTGTTGCCCACATTTACAACTTTAGAGTAACAAGAAATTATATCGCCTATAAAAACAGGTTCTTTAAAAACTACTTTATCCATAGAGATGGTTACAACGCGTTCAGGAGAAAGTTCTCTTGCTGCGATAGCTCCTGCTAAATCGATTTGTGAAAGTATCCATCCGCCAAAAATATTTCCCGCTGGATTTGTGTCACTTGGCATGGCTACAATTTTTAATTTTGGTTCTCCCATATCTCTCATTTTTACTCCTTATTTTAAAAAATGAATTATAATTAAAAAAGTTAAAAAGGAGAATAAAAGTATGAATAATTTTAAAGAAATAGCTAAATTGGTTAGAAAATACAAAGAAAGAAATAATGCGTTATATGAGTTTTTAGACAAAGAAGATGTGGGCGAGTATTTTAGATCTTTGATTTCTTTAAGCGAATTAAAACAAGATAAAACAACTATGCTAGCCATACTTAGGCGTTTGGTTGATTTAAAAGAAGAAAATTTAGTTCAAGAATGGAAAAAAAACAACTTTAAGGAAGATAAGATTATAGAGTTAAAACATAAGTTCTATGAAGAGATTAGAAAGTTTTATGAAAAAGAACATCAAAATTTAATTAATGAAATAAAAGAGAAAAAGCTTTTAAATAATTTTTATCAGTCCTTAATACAAGGAGTGCATAATATAGGTTTAATTATGAATATTTTTGAAATTTCTTGGACTAAAGAAATTATAGAAAAAAATAATAAAATTTTATCTACTCAATTTCCAAATTTAGATGATGCAATGGAATTTTTGCGTAAAAATCGTTTATATCAAAAAACTTCAGAAGGAGAAATTTGTGAGCGAAGCTATGGTGTTTTAGTTAGAATAGGAAATTTATGGAAATTTGTTCCTTATGCGAGATTTTTCGAGAATGAAATTTTAAAATTAGAATTTGCTTTTGAAAATATGATTGATCAGCTAAAAATATTTGCTAGCAACGAAGAGGAAAAAGCTTATATAGAATATTTTGAAAAATTAAAATTAGCGTTTTGCGAAAAAGATGAAGATAGAGTTATAAAAGCTTGGCAAGAAGCTGAATTTGCTTGGATGAAAGTAAAATCACCTTTACAAGTGGGACATCCTTTAGAATATTATGAAGATAATTATACTCATGCGGTGGCATTAGAATGGGATATAAGAATAGAAGATGAGAATGATTTTGATGTTTTGAAATTTGGTAGTGAAATTAAGGAGAGTTTTGAACATGTTTATAAAAATATAGGACTTGAAGATTGTGAATTAGAAAAAGAAGTTTTATCTAATATAGAAAAAACTCAACTTTATATTTGCACTCCGATGATATTTTATGGTGCTGAACTTAAAGGTTTATTCTCAGCTCAAGTCGTTCCAAATGATGAGTTTGTAAGTTCTAAGGCGGGCAAAAAAATATTTGCCTTTATAAATTTTGTATATGAAAATGCTAAAACAAAGCCTTTTATGAAAATTTCTAGCGAGATTTTTGATAAAGAATTTTTAGATTTTGGAAGAAATATTTTATTTTATCAGGAAAAAATTTGGAAAAGGGTTTATGAAGTATCAACTATAGGCCATGAATTTGGTCATATATTTTTTATTGCTAATGATACTGAAAAAACAATGAATCAGAGTGGTTTTTTTAAAAATATAGAAGAATATAAAGCTACTACAGGTGGACTTATAAATTTCTTTTATCACGAACAAGATGACTTGATAATGCCTGTTTTTCATGAACTTATAAAAAGGGCTATTGGACTTATTTCTTGGCAAAGGGTTGATGAAGTTAGACCTTATTATACAGAAGGACTTATTCATCTTAGTTTGCTTTTTGAAAGTGAAGTATTGATTTTTGAAAATAATAATTTGAAGATAAATTTTGATTTAGGGCATTATGAAAAATTTAAAGAACTAACTTTAAAAAATTATCATGAATTGGCAAAACACTATGCTTTAAGACTTGATGCAAAAGAGTTTTTAAGTAGATTTTGTGAAATTGAAGATGATATTTTTCTTCCTATTATGCCTAAGTGTAAAGAATTTGTTAAATTTTATTATGATTTATACGAGAAAATTGGTAATGAAATTGATAATAGCGGAGAATTTGAAAGATATAAGAAAAAATAATAAAGTTTTTTGAAAAAAACTTAAAAAAAGCTGTTTTTTACTTGATATTGTTTTTTAAATATGCTAAAATTAGGCGTTTCAATTAAAACAAAGGAGCTTTTATGACTAAAGCAGATTTCATTTCATTAGTTGCTCAAACAGCTGGGCTAACAAAAAAAGACGCTACTACTGCTACTGATGCAGTTATTTCTACTATTACTGATGTTTTAGCTAAAGGTGATAGCATCAGTTTTATTGGTTTTGGTACTTTTTCAACTCAAGAAAGAGCTGCTAGAGAAGCTAGAGTACCAAGCACAGGAAAAACAATTAAAGTTCCTGCTACAAGAGTTGCAAAATTTAAGGTAGGTAAAAACCTTAAAGAAGCTGTTGCAAAAGCAAGCAACAAAAAGAAAAAATAAAACTTCGGCTAGATAAATTCTAGCCTTCTTTCTTGATTGATTCGGATATTTTGCATCTTTTATTTACTTTATTTTTTTAAACTTTTATAAAACTATCATTATTAAATAAAAAAGGATATTAAAATTATGAAAGTACATGAAAAAGTAAGTGAGCTTATAGGAAATACTCCCATTATGCATTTAAAAAAATTTGGTATCAATGTTTTTGCTAAATGTGAATTTTTAAATCCTAGTCATTCTATAAAAGATAGAGCAGCTTTTGAAATGATTAAAGATGCTTTAGATAGTAAAAAAATTAATCAAGATACTACAATAGTTGAAGCAACTAGTGGAAATACTGGAATTTCTTTGGCTATGATTTGTGCAGATTTGGGACTTAAATTTATTGCTGTAATGCCTGAATCTATGAGTTTAGAAAGAAGAAAAATGATAACACTCTTTGGCGCTAGGTTAGAATTAACTCCTGCAAATTTAGGAATGAAAGGAGCGGTTGATAAAGCAAATGAAATATTGTTAAATACTCCAAATTCTTTTATGATTTCTCAATTTGAAAATATTTCAAATAAAAATGCGCATCGTAAGAATACGGCTTTAGAAATTTTAAGAGATTTGGATAATAAACTTGATATTTTTGTAGCTGGTTTTGGAACTGGCGGTACTATTAGTGGAGTTGGGGAAATACTAAAAGAAAAATTAGAAAAAGTGCATATTGTTGGAGTCGAGCCTCTAAATTCTCCATTGCTTAGCAAAGGTGAAGCGGGAAGCCATAAAATACAAGGAATAGGGGCGAATTTTATACCTGCTATTCTAAATAAAGAAGTTATAGATGAAGTGATCACGGTAAGCAATGAAGATGCTATAAATACAGCCAAAGAGCTTGCCAAAAGTGGTTTAATGGTAGGTATATCAAGTGGAGCAAATGTATTTGCCGCAAGTATGCTAGCAAAGAAATTTCCAGATAAAAGAATTTTAACTATGCTAAACGATACGGCTGAAAGATATCTCTCAACTGATCTTTTTGCTTAAGTATAATTATTGAGAATTTAGAAAAATTCTAAGTTCTCTTAAAATTTCTTGTGGATTTAAATCGCTAATTTCTTTATAAAAATGACCTTTTTCATCAATAAGATAAAGCATATTGCTATGTGCTATAGAATAACCCATAAAAGAATCATTTAGATCTATTTTTTGATATTGAACATTATATTGTTTTGTTATTTTTTGAAGAGTTTTTTCATCTTTTGCAATTAAAGCATCTGCTTTTGGGTAAAAGTATCGTAACCATTCGTTTGTATTACTTAAGTTATTATCTCTATTTAGATCTAAAGAAATAAAAAGAAGGTGAGCCTTAGGATTATTGATTTGCTTTAAGGCTTTGCCTACTAAACTAAGAGTTGCCGGACAAACATCAGGGCAATAAGTGTATCCAAAATAGATAATAAGCTTATCTCCTTTAAAATCTTTTAGGGTGGCTTCCTCTTTTAAATCTGATTTCAAGATAAAATCATAAGAATTTTGATGATTTTTAATAAAAAATATTACACCTAAAATAATGGCAACTATAACTATAAATAAAATAATATTTTTTTTCATTTTTTTAGCTCAAAATCAAAATAAAACCCTATGGGTTTATTATTATCCATAAATTCTACCCTAAAACGCATAGTATCTAAAACACAAGTAGCAAGAACTATTTTGCTTTCATAGTCTGTTAAATTTAATCGATGTATTTTAGGCTTAATTTCACCCATATACATATTTAATCCATAAATTTTAATTCCTAAGTTGTTATAATTTCCTAGATTTACAATCTTTAGATTTGTAACATCTAAAGATTGTAAGGGTTTGGGATTTAGGGAAATTAAGACTTCTTTATTATTAAAACTATATGTGCAGTCTTTAACATTAAGATCGCAAGTCAATGGGGTGGAAAAATCAGCTTTTGTTATTTTTTGAGAATCTTTTATTATATAAAAATCAAAAATAATATATAAAGTAGCAATAACAAAAGCAAAAGCTAGGATAAAAATAATTTTTCTCATTAATTAAAATTCTTTAGAATCAATATTTTTTAACTCTATGGTTTTGTGATTATTAAATTTTAAATCTAACTTTACCTTCGTATCTTTAATAATAGGTTTTTTTAGTTTTAAAAGCATTATATGGTAACTTCCTGATTTAAGTTCTGTGCTTGAATGAGCTTTTATAATAATTTCAGGAATTTTTTGCATCATCATTTTTCCATCTTTATGTATATGTGTATGCAGTTCACTTGCTTCACTGATATCGCTTTTGACACCTATTAAAGCAATATCTTTATCAGTATTATTAAAAATGGTAAGAAAAATAGCACTATTTTGCGCATGAGGTGGAGTTTGTTTTACAAAGGCATTTTTTACCTCTATATCATTAACAGCCCAAAGATTTACAGCAAAAAGAGCGCCTAAGAGAAGAATTTTTTTCATATTGCATCCTTATTTTTATAACATTAAACATTTGTTCATTATATCAAAAAATATTTTTATTTGAATATAAATTTTTTAAAATCTTTCAATGTGTGTTACCTGTTTGAAAATTTTTTGCATAGTAACATCACAATCAAAGAAAAAACCAGTTGGAGTATTATTGTCTAAAAATTCAACCCTAAATCTAGAATCATTGGTAATACTTCCATCTATAAAATTTATAAGAATATCACCATTAACTATATAAATTTAGGAATTTAAACTATAAATTTTAATCTTTAAATTAGAATAATGAGGAGAATTTTTAATTTTTATAGTAGTTTTATTGAAAATTTTTATAGGTTTTGGGTAGGCTGAAACTTCAATATTTTTTTATTAAAAGAAAAACACAATCTTGTAAATTTAAGTCACAAGCTAGATCTTGGCATGTATTTAAGCTAAATATACTTTCTTTTTATCATATAATACATAAAAAGCTAAAAACAAAATGCCTAAAAAGATATTTCTATAAAAAATTTCTTACCACCATAGACAACCTTTTAAAACAAGCCTTTATGATTTATTAAAAATAATATCATAAATAAGGTCACATTATTAATATAATTAATATTTTTTAAGAAAAAAAATATTATAATCACAAACATTTTTGACTTAAAAAATTTTGAAATACCTAAGGAAAAACATTGTTAAAACGACTTACTTTATTAATTACACTTTCTTCATTGATGTTGCATGCCTCAGATCTTGTTAAAATTTATCTCAATCAAGGATTAGATGCTGTTGGCGTAGCGATTGAAAAAGAATTAACTCAAAAGGATTTTTGGTTAAGTGAAATAGGAGATAAAAATATTTCACTCGGATATTATGATGATAATGTTGCTATCGTGCTTGCAAATAAAACAGATAAAATTCTCCGTGTTTATTCTTACGAGGATGGAAAAATAAGAAAAGATTTTGAACAAAAAGAAATAATAACTGGATTAATGGGTGATAAAAAAATAGAAGGAGATTTGAAAACGCCAGTAGGTTTTTATGAGTTAGGCCGTAAGTTTAACCCAGGTGATCCTTATTATGGTCCCTTTGCTTTTGCTACAACTTATCCAAATTTACTTGATAAAGTACAAGGAAAAACAGGTGGTGGTATTTGGATCCATGGCTATCCTTTAGATGGTTCTAGACTTGATGAATTTAAAACAAGAGGGTGTATTGCTTTATTTAATAATAATTTGGAGAAATTTGCACAAGTTGTGCAAGACAAAAAAGTTTTTGTTATGACAGAAGAAAAAGAAAAAATTAGAGCTAAAAAGGATCAAATAGCTAGTTTATTGGCTGATCTTTTTACATGGAAACTAGCTTGGACAAATAGTGACACTAATACCTATTTAAGTTTTTATGATGAGCAAGAATTTAAACGTTTTGATAAAATGAAATTTGAACAGTTTGCTTCCATGAAAAAATCTATTTTTTCTCGTAAAGAAGATAAAAAGATTAAATTTTCAGATATTAATATCAGCCCTTATCCGAATTTAGAAAATGAAACTATGTATAGAATTTCATTTTATGAGGATTATTACACTAAAAACTATCAGTTTAGAGGCGATAAAATTTTATACGTTAAGATAGATAGTAAAGGTAAAATGAAAATTTTAGCAGAGCAATAAATGTCTTTAATAAAAATTGATCAAAAAGCTTATGAATATAATTTAAGACATATTGCTAAAAAAATAGGGAGTTTTCAAAGATTAATTTGCGTTTTTAAAGATAATGCATATGGACATGGAGCTAAGCTTTTAGCTCCATTAGCCAAAAATTTAGGAGTTTCTTTTGTTGCTGTTAAGAGTGAAGAAGAAGCTCAAGAAATCGAAGAATTTTTTGAGAATATATTAATACTATCACACCGTCCTCATGGTAATGAAAATTCTCGATTTATTTATGCTTTAAATGATATTTCCCAAGTAAAAAAATACAAGCAAGATATAAAAATACATCTAAAAATAGATACAGGCATGCATCGCAATGGAATTTGTGTAGAAAATTTAGAGCATGCTATAAATCTTATTCGAAGTAGTGATTTAAAACTTACTGGAATGTTTACACATTTTGCTAGTGCAGATGAAATGGATGGAAGTTTTTTTGTTCAAAAAGAAAATTTTCAAAAAGCTAAAAAGATAGTAAAAAAATATTTTTCAAATTTATTATTTCATTCGCATAATTCTGCAGCATTATTTAGAGGGAAAATTCCTGAAGATGAATATTGTAGAGTTGGGCTTGTTCAATTTGGATATGGGGAATCAAATTTAAAAAGAGTTTTAAGTTTGTATGCTCATAGATTAAGTCAAAGGATTTTACAAAAAGGACAGAGTATAGGATATGGAGGCATTTTTACTGCTGCAAAGGATATGGAAGTAGCAACTTATGATTTGGGTTATGCTGATGGTCTTTTCCGTTACAATGGAAAAGGGGAGTTAGTGCTTGGAAATGGAAAAGTAATACTTGGAAAGATGTCAATGGATAGTTTTTCTTGTGAAAATTCTGGTGAGGAAATTTGCGTGTTTAAAGATGCTGATATTTGGGCTGATTTTTTTCATACTATTAACTATGAAATTTTAGTAAAATTAAACCCTAACATTCAAAGAGTTCTAGTATAAACATGTTTAATATAGTTTTAGTTCACCCTAGAATACCGCAAAATACAGGTAGTATAGGTAGAATGTGTTTTAATGCTGGTTTTAAACTTCATATTGTTAAACCAACTGTTTTTGATATTTCTCAAAAGGCTGTTAGAAGAGCAGGACTTGATTACTGGGATAAATTAGAGCCTATTATTTGGGAGAATCTTGAAGAATTTTTAAATGAAAATATGATTTATAAAAATCGCTTTTTTTTCGCAACAACTAAGAGTCAAAAAGCTTATTTTGATGCAGAATTTCAAAAAAATGATTTCTTATTCTTTGGAAGTGAGAGTTATGGCTTACCTATGGAATTAATGCAATTAAATTGGGAAAATGCTATAACTATACCTATGAAATCTTATGGAAGAAGTTTAAATTTAGCTACAAGCGTTGGTATAATCTCTTATGAAGCTTTAAGACAAAATTTTAGCAATTTTGTTTCTTAAAAGTTTCAAATTTACACAATAACTTAAAACAAATAAAATCATAAAGTCCTTTTTATAAAAATTATGTTAAAGTAAAATTTAGATTATTTTTTGAGGAGTTTGGATGAATTTAGATATTATACTAGATTTTGCCAATAAAGCGTCTGATATTATAGCTAATAAGATTGTCCCAAATACAGACATTATTATGGTAGTTTTACTTATTGTTTGTGGGCTTTATTATAGTTTTTTAACTCGCTTTGTTCAGTTTCGTATGTTGAGTTCTGTATTTAAAATTCTTACAGAAAAAAACGAAGGACACACTAAAGAACATATTTCACCTTTTCAAGCATTGATGATCTCAACTGCTTCTAGAGTTGGTATAGGAAATATCGCTGGAATTTCTTTGGCATTGGCTACAGGTGGAGCTGGTGCTTTATTTTGGATGTGGGTTATGGCATTTTTTGGTGGTGCCTCAGCATTTGCTGAAAGTACCTTAGCTCAAGTTTACAAATCAAAAGATGATACAGGCGGGTTTAAAGGTGGTCCAGCTTATTATATAAAAAAAGCCTTAGGCTCACATTTTTTTGGAGCTTTTTTTGCTTTTATTCTTATTATTACTTATGCTTATGGATTTAATGGACTTCAAAGTCAAACAATGACTTCGTCTTTTAAAGTTTATTATGATATGTTTAATCCAAATGCTGCTGTAGATTTTGCATCAAGTTCTTGGCCAATGATTATTGGTATTGTTTTAACTATTTTTGGTGCATGGATGTTTTTTTCTCACCATACTAAAATAGGTAAAATTAGTTCTTTAATTGTTCCTTTTATGGCTTTAGCTTATGTTTTACTTGCCGTGATTGCTGTTTTAATGAATTTTGATAAAATTCCTTCTGTGGTTCATATGATTTTACAAAGTGCTTTTGATTTTAAAGCGATTTTTGGTGGTTTTGCTGGTTCTGCTTTAGTTATAGGGATTAAAAGAGGACTTTTTTCAAATGAAGCAGGTATGGGCTCGGCACCTAATGCAGCTGCAGCAGCTTTGACAAGTCATCCAGCTAAACAAGGTGTTATACAAGCCTTTTCAGTTTTAATTGATGTTGTTGTTTGTACAAGTTCTGGATTTTTAGTTCTTTTTTCTATGGCATATTTAGGACTTGGAGAAAGTAAAATCGATGGTGGAATGCCTTTAGTTCAAGAAGCTATGCGTGAGTATTATGGTAGCTTTGGAATCCATTTTATTACTATAGCTATTGTTCTTTTTGCAATAACTTCTTTAATAGGAAATTATTATTATGCTCAAGCTAATGTTAAATATTTAACAAATTCCAAATTTGTAATGAATTTGTTTAGAATTACAGCTGTAGCTATGATTTTTATAGGCTCGCAAATGAATTTAAAACTTGCTTGGAATTTGGCTGATTTGACTATGGCTTTCATGGCAACGACAAATATTATATCTTTATTGCTTTTAGGTGGTATAGTAAATAAAGTTTTAAAAGATTTTAATACGCAACAAAAATCTGGTATAGATCCTAAATTTAACGCTAGTAAACTTGGAATTAAAAACGCTGAATGTTGGGATTAAAATTCATAAGCCTTAATGGCTTATGAATGATTTAAAACCTTGTTTAAAAATTCTCTCAATCTTTCATTGCTAGGATTTTCAAATACTTCTTTAGGGCTTGCATCAACAGCAATTTTTCCTTTATCCATAAAAAATATACGATTGGCAACATTTCTAGCAAAACCCATTTCATGGGTTACCACAAGCATAGTTAAACCTTCTTTTGCAACATCTTTCATAATGCTTAGAACCTCGCCTATCATTTCAGGATCTAGAGCTGAAGTAGGCTCATCAAATAAAATAACATCAGGATTCATCATCAAGCTTCTAGCAATAGCTATGCGTTGTTTTTGTCCACCAGAGAGCTTATGGGGCATTATATTTTCTTTGTCTGCTAAACCCACCTTAGCAAGAAGTATTTTTGCTTTTTTTATGGCTTCTTCTTGACTTAAAATTCCTGTTTTAATGGGCGTTAAACATAAATTTTCCATAACATTTTTATTAGCAAAAAGATTAAAATGCTGAAATACCATGCTAACTTTTTGCCTGATCTTATTAATATCAATTTCTTTATCAAGTATGTTTTGCTTATTGATTAAAATTTCCCCACTATCAGCTACTTCTAAGCGATTGATGCAGCGTAAAAATGTACTTTTTCCTCCTCCACTTGGACCTATGATAGCTATTACATCGCCTTTTGAGATTGTAGTGTTAATATTTTTTAAAACTTCTAATTCTCCATATTTTTTTTGTAAATTTTTAACTTCAATCATTTTTATTCATCCTAAGTTCAAGTTTTTTTGCAAAATAACTAAAAATTTTTACACTTACGTAATAAACAAGTCCAGTGAAAATAATAGGTTTTGGATTGTAAAGTACGGCTTGCAAGCTTTGACTTTGCATGGTAATATCAACAACACTAATAAATCCTACAACAGAAGTTTCCTTAAATAAAGAAATAAATTCATTAGCTAATGCAGGTAGAATGTTTTTAGTAGCCTGAGGAAGAATAATTTCTTTCATTGAAGTTTTGTAATCAAGTCCCATTGCTCTTGCAGCTTCCATTTGTCCTTTATCCACACTATTAATGCCACTTCTTACAATTTCTGCTATATAAGCCGAGCTATTAAGTCCTAGTGCAAGAATGGCTGCATAAAGGTTATCTATAAAAGTAAAAATTACAAAAGCAAAAATCATCAATTGTAAAATTACTGGTGTTCCTCGTATAATGTCTATATATTCATCTATAATAAAATTAAGTGTTTTAAATTTAGAGAATCGTAAAATAGCTAAGCCAAAACCAATAATCACTCCGATAATAACAGCACAAGCAGTTAATAAAAGCGTAATAAGATAACTTTTTAAATAAGCTTTTGCATTTTCTGTATAGCCATAGCTTACAACTCCGCTAGGATCTTGAATTTTTAATATTTCTATCGGGAAAGAAAAATAGCCCCATAAAATAATAATAACAAAAAAAACAAAAATTCTTATATTTTTCTGATTCAATTTGTAAACCTTTTCAGAGAAATTATTTAAAAAAAGATTTTATAGAAATATCTTTGAATTTTCTCTAAAGATTTAAAAAAATATGTTAGAATTTCCTAAAAATAAGGTTGTATTTATGGAAATTTTAAATTTCATTCTAATAGTTATTTTTGTGTTTTTAATGATTGTTTTGGTCATAGGATTCAATCATCAAATGATGCAAAAAAACAAAGAAAGAGAAGAAAGATTTAAAAAATATAAAAAAGGAGAACAAAATGAGTAAAAAAGTATTAATTCCATTGGCTCAAGGTTTTGAAGAAGCTGAATTTATAGGAATTGCAGATGTTTTAAAACGAGCAAGAGAATTAAATCCGGATTTGGAAGTTGTTATAGCTTCGTTAAATAGTGAGTTATTAGTAAAGGGTGCTAATGGCATTAGTATAAAAGCAGATTGTTCTATAGAGGATGTTGATATAGAAAATTTAGATGCCATTGCTTTGGCGGGTGGCTTTGAAGGTATGATGAATCTTAAGAATTCAAATATTATTTTAAATATCATTAAACAACTTCATAGCAACAATAAAATTGTTGCCGCAATCTGTGCTTCTCCTATAGTCTTAAATGAAGCAGGTGTTTTAGAGGGCGAGTTTGCTTGCTATCCTAGTTGTGAAGTTGGACTTAATGGAAATCGTGTTAACAAGGCTGTAGTTGTAAATAAAAATGTTATAACTTCAGCAGGTCCAGCTACGGCAATTCTTTTTGGTTTAGAACTAGCTAAAAAGTTATGCGGTGATGAAATTTATCAAAAATTATACGAGGGAATGTTGCTACCTCTGACAAAATAATTTAAATGGTAGTTTTTCTACCATTTAAATTAAAATAAAGCTTGAGGATTTTCTTTTTTTGTTTTTTCCTTAGGCAGTTCAAAACCTCCAAGCATATGAAAATGCAAATGAAAAACTTCTTGTCCGCTATTTTTTCCACAGTTTGTTACC
Source organism: Campylobacter sp. BCW_4338 (assembly GCF_001763255.1). Classification (NCBI taxonomy): domain Bacteria; kingdom Pseudomonadati; phylum Campylobacterota; class Epsilonproteobacteria; order Campylobacterales; family Campylobacteraceae; genus Campylobacter; species Campylobacter sp. BCW_4338. The sequence continues at coordinate 74,486 of NZ_MJYJ01000014.1, read as the reverse complement.
AAGCGATATCCACTTTTATCTACGCCTAAAAGAACAGCTAATTCTTGTATGAAACTTGTCATTTTGGCCATAAGTTCAGGATCAAATTCTTGAAAGTCTTTAAAATGTTTTTTAGGGATTATAAGTATATGTATGGGTGCTTTGGGTGCAATATCATGAAATGCTAGAAAATCGTCACTTTCAAGCACTTTATTGCATGGAAGTTTACCTTCAACTATGAGTTCAAAAATTGTTTTTTCTTGCATTATTTATCCTTTTTTATTGTTGGTTTGATACAATTATATCTTTAAAGTTTGGTTTTTATGCTGAATTTAAAATAGTTTTTAATAGAATTAGAACTTGAAATATTTTATTTTAAGGTAAGAAAATTGCAAAATTTTATAGAACAGATTCAAAAATGTGAGAATTTAAATGATTTGGAAGCCATTAGGATTTCCGTTCTTGGAAAAAAAGGTATTTTAACAGAAGGCTTTACAAAGCTTAAAGAGTTAGAAGATGAGGCGAAAAAAGAATTTGCTGCTAAACTAAATACACAAAAAGAAATATTTAATGAGGCTTATTTAGCTAAATTTAAAGATTTGGAAAATCTTGCTTTAGAAGAAAGAATGAAACAAGATGCTTTAAATTTTAACTATTTTGATGAAAGTATTACAACAGGTGCCTTGCATCCTGTTATGAGTACCATGGATAAAATCATAGAGTATTTTATAGCTTTGAATTTTAGCATAGAAAAAGGGCCTTTAATAGAAGATGACTTTCATAATTTTGAAGCGTTGAATTTACCTAAATCTCACCCTGCAAGAGATATGCAAGATACCTTTTATTTTGATGATAAAAGGCTTTTAAGAACACAAACTTCGCCAGTGCAAATACGGACAATGCTTGCACAAAAACCTCCTATTAGGATGATAGCCCCTGGTGCTGTATTTAGAAGAGATTTTGATATTACGCATACTCCTATGTTTCATCAAGTTGAAGTCCTTGTAGTGGAAGAAGGGCAAAAGGTTAGCTTTGCAAATTTAAAAAGTGTATTGGAAGATTTTTTGCGTTATATGTTTGGAGATGTGAAAGTTCGTTTTCGTCCAAGTTTTTTTCCATTTACAGAACCTTCTGCTGAAGTTGATATTTCTTGTGTATTTTGCAAAGGAAAGGGTTGTAGAGTTTGCAAACATACAGGTTGGCTCGAAGTTTTAGGATGTGGAATAGTTGATCCTAATGTTTATAATTTTGTTGGTTATGAAAATGTAAGTGGCTATGCTTTTGGATTAGGAGTAGAACGTTTTGCAATGCTTTTGCATCAAATTCCAGATTTAAGATCCTTATTTGAAGGTGATTTAAGATTATTGGAGCAGTTTAGATGATAATTACTAAAAGTTGGTTGAATGATTGGTTAGAACTTGAAGAAATAAGTTCAGATAAAATAGCTAAAACTTTAAACTCTATAGGTATAGAAGTTGATAGAGTTGGCGCTTTAAAGGCTCCAGATAAAGTTGTTGTAGGCTATGTTAAGGAAAAAATTAAACATGAAAATTCAGATAAATTAAGCATTTGTCAAGTTGATATCGGAAGTGAAACCTTGCAAATTGTCTGCGGTGCTGCGAATGTTGATGCAGGACATTTTGTAGCTGTTGCAACTAAAGGTGCTATCATGCCAAACGGTATGGAAATAAAAGAAGCAAAATTACGAGGAGTGGATTCTTGTGGTATGCTTTGTTCTAGTTTAGAACTGGGTTTTGAAAAAATCAATGAAGGAATTATGCTTTTAGATGAGAGTATAGGGAAATTAGAACTTGGGAGAGCTTTAAATACTTATGAAATTTTTAATGATGAGCTAATAGAAGTAGAACTTACTCCTAATAGGGGTGATTGTTTAAGTATTTATGGCATTGCTCGTGATTTGGCTACAGCTTTAAATTTAAATTTAAAAGAACCAAAACCATTCAAAGAAAGTGAAAATGTTTTAGGTATTGGTAGAATTTTGCGCTTAGCAGCTGAGAAAGAACTTAACGGACTTTATAATTATCGAGCCATAGAGCTAAAAGAAGAAATTCAAACAAATTTATTGCTTAGTTTAAGACTTGCTCAAATTGAAAGTTTGGGAAAAAATTCCATAGAAAATTTATTAAATTATGCAACGCATTCAACTGGTGTTCTTTTTAATGCTTATGATTTAAGTAGTTTTTCTGAAAAAGATGAAGAATTTACCATCAATTTAAGCAAGCAAATGCATGGAGAAACAAAAGTATCTTACAAAGATAAACTTTTAAGCTTTAGCGGAATTTTCCAAAATAATGAAAGTAGATGCAAAGATGATTCTAAAATAATTATTATTGAGGCTAATTATACCGATCCATTGGTGATTGCAGATGCTAAAATATATCATAAAGATCAAGATGAAAAAATACTTTATAGAAGTTTTAGGGGAAGTGAGCCTAAATTAAATTTAGGAATGGATTTTTTACTTAGTATTTTTGAGCAGATTCCAAATCTTGTTATTTATAGTTCTTCTCAACAAATTTTAACCGACAAAGAATTACCAATCATACCAATAAGTATTGAAAGTATTGGCGATATAATAGGGCAAAATGTTGATAAAGATGAAGTATTAAAAATATTGAAAAAATTAGGTTTTGAACTTATACTTTCAGGCGAAGGGCTTATAAATGTTAAAGCACCTTTACATCGTCCTGATATTAAAAATTTATCAGATATTTGCGAAGAAGTTGTAAGAATTATAGGTATTGATAATATTGCTTCCAAGGGTTTAGAATTTGTAGAAAAAAATCGTTTAAATTCTGCATATAAAAATTATATTGAGTTTTTAAATTTAAGGAAAAGAGCAGTAGCTAGTGGTTATTTTGAAAGCTTACATTATGTTTTAGACAATGAAGAAGAACTTAAAAGATTGGGTTTTGACTCTGTTAAATTAAAACTAATCAATCCAATTACAGCAGAACTTAATACTTTAAGAACAACCCTTTTAAATCATTTATTGAATGCAGCAAGTTTAAATGCAAAAAATTCTAAAAAAATTATTAAACTTTTTGAACTAGGGGTTGTTTTCAATGTCAATAATCAAGAATTAAATCGTATCGCATTTATCCATTCTGGCTTAAAAGAAGAAGCTAAAATTTCCAACAAGGCAAAACCTGAATCGGTGCAATTTTATGATTTTCTTTTAGACATTAAAAATATTATAGGCGATTTTAAACTAAAATCATCAAAATATAATATTTTAAGCCCTTATGAACAAGCAGATATTTATCTATCAGATATTAAAGTAGGTTTTATAGGCCGTTTGCATTTAAAAATAGAAAATGAGAGAGATTTGCCAAAAACATATATTTGCGAACTTGATTTAGATTTAATTAAGCAAGATTTTAAAATAGCTAAGCCTTATTCCAAATTCCCAGCTATCACCAGAGATCTTAGCGTGTTAATACCTAAAGGTTTTGAATACAATCAGATTAAAAATTGTATCGAAGAATTAAATTTAGAAATACTTGAAAATTTTCGTTTAGTTGATATTTATAGCGATGAAAACCTTAAAGAATTTTATAGCATTACCATAAGTTTTTCTTTTAGGGATATAAATAAAACTTTAGAAGATAATCAAGTAAATGAATGCATGGATAAAATTTTAAATACTCTTAAAAATTTGGGTCTTGGTTTAAGATGAAAATTTACAAATTGCAAACCCCTGTAAATGCTACACTTGAAAATATAGCAGCAGATAAAAGCATATCTCATCGTTTTGCTATATTTTCGCTTTTAACACAAGAAGAAAATAAGGCTCAAAATTATCTCTTAGCTCAAGATACTTTAAACACTCTTGAAATTATAAAAAATCTTGGAGCTAAAATTGAACAAAAAGATTCTTGCGTCAAAATTATACCCCCTAAAGAAATTTTATCTCCAAATTGTATTTTAGACTGTGGAAATTCAGGAACCGCTATGCGTTTGATGATAGGATTTTTAGCAGGAATTTCTGGTTTTTTTATTTTGAGTGGAGATAAGTATTTAAACAATCGTCCTATGAGAAGGATAAGCAAACCACTTACTCAAATAGGCGCTAGAATTTATGGAAGAAATGAGGCAAATTTAGCTCCACTTTGTATAGAAGGTCAAAAATTAAAAGCTTTTAACTATAAAAGCGAAATTTCTTCAGCTCAAGTTAAAACAGCTATGATTTTATCTGCTTTTAGAGCTGATAATATATGCACTTTTAGTGAAATTTCTCTTAGTCGAAATCATAGTGAAAACATGCTAAAGGCTATGAAAGCTCCAATAAGGGTTAGTAATGATGGCTTAAGTCTTGAAATAAGTCCTTTAAAAAAACCTTTAAAAGCTCAAAATATAATCATTCCTAATGATCCTTCTTCGGCTTTTTATTTTGTTTTAGCAGCTATTATTTTGCCTAAATCTCAAATTATTTTAAAAAATATTTTACTTAATCCTACTCGTATAGAGGCGTATAAAATTTTGCAAAAAATGGGCGCCAAACTTGAAATGACAATAACTCAAAATGATTTTGAAACTATTGGTGAGATCAGGGTGGAGTCTAGCAAGCTTAATGGCATAGAAGTTAAAGATAATATCGCTTGGTTGATAGATGAAGCGCCTGCTTTGGCTATAGCTTTTGCTTTGGCTAAGGGTAAATCTAGTTTAATAAATGCTAAAGAATTGCGCGTTAAAGAAAGCGATAGGATTGCTGTGATGGTTGAAAATCTAAAGCTTTGTGGTGTTGAAGCTAGAGAACTTGATGATGGTTTTGAAATAGAAGGTGGATGCGAACTAAAATCTTCAAAAATTAAAAGCTATGGGGATCACCGTATTGCTATGAGTTTTGCTATTTTAGGTTTGCTTTGTGGAGTTGAGATTGATGATAGTGATTGTATAAAAACTTCTTTTCCAAATTTTATAGAGATTTTATCAAATTTAGGAGCTAGGATTGATTATTGAATTAGCAAAAAACTATGGTTTTTGTTTTGGTGTTAAAAGAGCTATTAAAAAAGCAGAACAAATAAAAGATGCCGCAACTATAGGTCCTCTTATTCATAATAACGAAGAAATTTCTCGTTTACAAAAAAATTTTAATGTCAAAACTTTGGAAAATATAAAAGCTTTAAGCAATGAAAAAAAGGCTATTATAAGAACTCATGGTATTACAAAGCAAGATTTAGAAGAATTGAGAAAAAAAGATATAGAAATTTTTGATGCCACTTGTCCTTTTGTTACAAAGCCACAACAAATTTGCGAGCAAATGAGCAAGGAGGGTTATGAAGTTGTTATTTTTGGAGATGAAAATCATCCCGAAGTTAAAGGAGTAAAAAGTTATGTAAGCACAAAAGCTTATGTAGTTTTGGATAAAAAAGAGCTTCAACATATAAAACTTCCTAATAAAATAGCTGTAGTAAGCCAAACAACTAAGAAGCCTGAACATTTTATGGAGATAGTAAATTTTTTAATACTTAAAACCAAAGAAGTAAGAGTTTTTAATACTATATGTGATGCAACCTTTAAAAATCAAGATGCCATTAAAGAACTCTCGCTTAAAAGTGATGTTATGGTTGTTGTAGGGGGTAAAAACTCAGCCAATACAAAACAACTTTTTTTGATTGCAAAAACCAATTGTGAAGATAGTTATCTAATTGAAACCGAAGAAGAGTTAAAAAAAGAATGGTTTTTAGATAAAAAACATTGTGGTATTAGTGCAGGTGCTAGTACTCCTGATTGGATCATACAAAAAGTTATCGCCAAAATAGAAAATTTTAAAATTAATTAAAAAATGTTTTCAATATAGAATAAAAAAGTCAAAAATTTAAAAAAAATTAACAAAAATAAAAAAACTTAACACTAATTAAAGAAAAATAAGGTAAAATCAATCAATTTCTAAAAATTATTTTAAAGGACCATAATGAGCGAGGTGAACAAAAAAGTTCAAGGCATTGTAGACGATTATCTTGAGGAAGAAGATTTTGGACAGCTTTTAGAGGCTTTTGATAAATCAAGAGAAGAGGCTACAACAGAGGGTGTGATTGTAGAGATCAAAAATGATGAAGTTTATGTAGATATAGGTAAAAAATCTGAAGGTATTTTAGCTCTTAGCGAAATACAAGATGACAATTCTAAGTTATTATTTAATGTAGGCGATAGTATTAAAGTTTCTGTTATGGGTTCTCGTGGTGGCAGATCTTTACTTTCTCATAAAAAAGCTTTGAGAAAAGAAAAAGTTATTGAATTTATTAAAAACTATCAAGAAAATCAAGATGATATTTTTACCGTAAAAGTAGTTGGAAAAAATAAAGGCGGATTGATAGTTGTTGATGAAAATGATGTTGAATTTTTCTTGCCAAAATCTCAATATGGCTTCAAAGAAACAAATAACATTATAGGCAAAACGTTTAAAGTTAAAATTATTAAAATCGACAAAGATGAGCAAAGTATCATTGTTTCTCGTAAAAAAACTTTAGATGAGGAGAGAAGAAAACGCAAAGAATTGATCAATAATGTAGCACAACAAGAAGATTTAATTGAAGGTATTGTGAAAAAAATTACCACTTATGGTATGTTTGTAGATGTAGGAGGTGTTGATGGCCTTGTTCATTACAGCGAAATTTCTTACAAAGGACCTGTAAATCCTGGAACACTTTATAAAGAGGGCGATAAAGTTCCAGTTAAAGTAATAAAGTATGATAAAGAACGCAAACATTTATCCTTATCTATAAAAGCGGCTTTACCTGATCCATGGAGCGAGATAAAAGATACTCTTGATGTAGGTGATACCATTAAAGTAATAGTATCAAATATAGAGCCTTATGGTGCTTTTGTAGATTTAGGAAATGATATAGAAGGATTTTTACATATCAGTGAAATTTCTTGGGATAAAAACATCAAAAATCCAAAAGATTATATCAACAAAGGTCAAGAAATTGATGTTGAAGTAATTGAAATCAATCCGAATGAAAGACGCTTAAGAGTATCTTTAAGAAATTTACTTTCTAGACCTTTTGATGAATTTATGAAATCTTACAAAATTGCAGATGTGGTTGAAGGAGAAATTACCTCGGTAACTTCTTTTGGTGCATTTGTTAAACTTGGCGGTATTGAAGGTTTATTGCATAATGAAGATGCTTCTTGGGATAGAAACGATAAGTGCAAAGATAAATTCTCCCAAGGGGATAAAATCAAAGTAAAAATTATCAAAATAGACGAAGAAAACCAAAAAATATCATTAAGCACAAAAGAATTAAGCAGTTCCCCAGTGCAAGAATATGCCAAAATTCATAAAGTCGGCGATATTGTAAAAGGCGCTATCCGTGATATTAAAGATTTTGGTGTTTTTGTAGAGCTAAGTAAAAATGTTGATGCTTTAATTCATAAAGAAGATATAAGCACTTCTATGCTTGAAAATTTGAAAATTGGCGACGATATTGAAGCTGCTATAGTTTTTATTGATGAAAAGAAAAATAGAATTCGCCTAAGTGTTAAAAATCTTATTAGAATGAAAGAAAGAGAAGTTCTTAATGAAATCAATAATGATGATAAAGTGACTTTAGGTGATATCATTAAAGATCAGCTAACTTAATGAAAAAATACATTACAATAAGCATTTTGAGTATTTTATTACTCATTTTGCTTGCTGTTGTTTTTACATTGCTTTGGCAATTTAAAGCTAATGTAAATTTCATTCCACAATTTGCTAAAGATACAAATACGCAGCCAAGCATTCAAACCCAAAATCAAGATCTTTCATGGCAAGAAGAATTAGCAAAATGGCCTACACGAGATTTTACCCCAGCAGCAGAAAAATTTACCTTATATTTTGATGCGGATACTAGCGAGCTTAAGGAGAAAAATAAATATTATCAACTTATAGTTGGAAAATATGATATTTATTCTATGTTTTGCTTAAGACAGACTTTAAATTCTTTTAATGTGAAGTATTTTCTTCTTAAATCAGGTGATAGTCCAGAAATCTTTTTGGATACAGGTAATGAAAAACTTATAGATGATATTATGAAAGAATTAAAAAAATATAAAATAAATACAGAAGTAAAGGAAATTTGGTTATGAAAAAAAAGATTATAGTATGTGATGCTATTTTGGATAAAGGTATCGATATTCTAAGAAAAGCTGAAGATATTGAGCTTATAGAAGCTGCAAAAGTTCCAAAAGATGAACTTATGCAAATGCTAAGCGATGTTGAAGTTGCTATTACTAGAAGTTCTACAGATGTAGATATAAATTTCTTAAATCATGCCAAAAAATTAAAAGCGCTTGTGCGTGCTGGGGTGGGCGTAGATAATGTTGATATTCCAGAGTGTTCTAAAAGAGGAGTGATTGTGATGAATGTCCCAACTGCAAATACTATTGCCGCAGTTGAACTAACAATGGTACATCTTTTAACATCAGCTAGAAGCTTTGTCAATGCTCATAATTTTTTAAAAATTGAAAGAAAATGGGAAAGAGAAAAATGGTATGGCATTGAATTGATGAACAAAACGCTAGGGGTTATAGGTTTTGGAAATATAGGTTCAAGAGTAGCTATCCGTGCTAAAGCATTTGGTATGAAAATTTTAGCCTACGATCCGTATATTTCTGCTTCTAAGATTACAGATTTAGATATGGAGCAGGCAAAAAATTTGGATGAAATTTTAGAAAAAAGTGATTTTATTACCATTCACACACCAAAAACCAAAGAAACCAATGGTATGATAGGAAAGCAAGAAATTGCAAAAATGAAAGATGGAATAAGATTAATAAATTGTGCTCGCGGAGGATTGTACACAGAAGAGGCTTTATATGAAGGTTTAAAAAGTGGTAAAATAGCATGGCTTGGTATAGATGTATTCAATAAAGAACCTGCGACTAATCATCCTCTTTTAGACTTTGAAAATATTTCAGTTACTTCTCACCTAGGAGCAAATACTTTAGAAAGTCAAGACAATATCGCAAGAGAAGCTTGTGAGCAAGCACTAAGTGCAGCACGAGGCGTGGCTTATCCTAATGCCTTAAATTTGCCAATTAAAACCGAAGATTTACCACCTTTTGTAGCTCCTTATATAGAACTTGTTTCTAAAATGGCTTTTTTAGCTGTTCAAATTGATAAAAATCCTATAAAAAGTATTAAATTAGAGGCTGAAGGAATTATTGGCGAGTATGCAAATTCTATGCTAACCTTTGCAGCTGTTGGTGCTTTGGGTGGAATTTTAGGAGAGAAAATTAATTATGTTAATGCAGAATTTGTTGCCAAAGAAAAAGGAGTTGAATTATCTTGCGAAACTCTTCCAAATAGTGGTTATAATAATAAACTTAGCGTTAAAATTATCACCGAAAATTCAAATATCAGTGTTTCAGGAACAGTGTTTAATGAAAATGAACAACGCATAGTTGGATTAAATGGCTTTAAAACTGATTTTAAGCCAAAAGGGAAAATGATTATTTTTAAAAACAAAGACATACCAGGAGTTATAGCTAAAATCAGCTCCGTTTTGGCAGCTAAAAATATCAATATAGCTGATTTTAGGCTTGGTAGAGATGGTTTTGGGTATGCTTTGGCTGTTGTTTTGATTGATGAAAAAGTTCAGAAAGAAGTATTAGATGAACTAAAACAATTAGAGGCGTGTGTATTTGTCCAATATGTTGAAATTTAAAATTTTAATTATAGAAGATGATATAGATTTAAACGAACTGCTTGTTTTAAAGTTAAAATCTAGTGGTTATGAAGTTATATCTTTAGTGGATTTTTTTGGAGTTGAAGATTTGCTCGATAATGAGCAAATCGATCTTTTAATAGTCGATAGAAATTTGCCCAGTGGAGATTCTTTAGAAAAAATTCAAGATTTAAGAGAGCAAGGATATAAAGAAGCAGTTATTTTTCTTACAGCCAAGGCTTTGCATCAAGATTTGCTCGAAGGCTTTGAAAGTGGTTGTGATGATTATGTTTGTAAACCTTTTGATTTTAATGAGCTTTTGCTTCGCATTAAAGCAATTTTAAAACGCCATAAAAAAGAAGAAGAAAAACTATCTTTTGGTGATTTTATTTTAGATTTGGCTAATTATGAATTCTTTTACAAAAATCAAAAATTAGAAATCTCAAATCTTGACTATGAGCTTTTAAAATATTTTTTTGAAAATCCAAATACCTTGCTTACTAGACAATTTTTAAGCGAAAGCGTTTGGAAAGATGATACTACAAGTGATAAAACAATCAATATAGCTCTAACAAGACTTAGAAATAAATTTCCAAAACTAAAAGATCATATTATAAGCGTTAGAGGTGTTGGCTATAAATTATGCTAAAAACTAAAAATATTTTTATAGTTTTTTTTGTTGTATTGGCTTTGATTTTTGGGTTTATTTTTTGTACTTTTACTAACTCTTATCTTAATTTCTTGCTTATAAAACAATATGAGCAAAAAATCAAAAGCCTTGATGATGTTTTAAAATTTTCTCTCTTAGAACATTTAAATGATGCTAATATCAAGGATTTTGCTAAAGATACTAGGGCTGATTTTATTATCCTAAACAATGATATGAAAATAAGTTCTGTAAAAAATCCTGATTTTTTTTCTAATCTTAAAGAAGGAAAAATTTTAAATTTCGATTCAAAAAAAATTCTCACTAAAAGCTTTATTTACAAAGGATATAAATATATTATTATTGTTTATCCTCGTTTTTTAGATTTAGAACTTTTTTGGACAAAAATGGCAATCGGTTTTGGAGTGTCCTTGCTGTTTGTTTTTATTTTAATGTTGTTGCTAGGTAGAAGAATAGAGAAAAATTTTAATAAAATTTTGGATTTTTTAGATTCTATAGGGGATCATAAAGTTGTTATATTAGAAAAAGGAATGTTTAAAGAATTTAATTTGCTAAATGAGAAGCTTTTAAAAACTAAGGATAAAATTCTAAAGAATACCCAGAAAAATAAAAAACAAAGCGATAAAATCACTTTAAAAAATACTCAGCTTGCTAGTGTGATTTCTGCTATTTCTCATGAGCTTAAAAATCCATTAAGCGTGATTGATCTTAGCTTAGAGATGCTAAAAGATGAGAAATTGGAAGATAAAAAATTAAAAAAGGAATTGCTAGAAAAAATTTCGCGTCAAAGCATTAAGCTTAATGCTTTGACCCATAAGCTTAATTTTGTTTTTAATCTTAATAGTGAAGCCTTGCAGATGCAAGAATTTGATCTTTTTTCTCTGTGTGAAAAAATCACTAAAAACCCAGGCTTTGAAAGAGTTGTATTGCAAGGTAAAAGCACGAAAGTTAAGGCTGATGAATTTTTAATCGAGCAAGTGATTATAAATTTGCTTTCTAATGCTTTAAAATATAGTCAAAAAGAAGTCATTTTAACAGCAAGAGATCAAAAGATAATAGTGCAAGATTTTGGAAAAGGTATAGAAGAAGATAAAATAAAATTGATTACAAAAAAATTTTATAAAATTGATGTAAAAAGTGATAATTCTTTTGGTTTGGGACTTTTTTTAGTAAAGAAAATTTTAAGTATACATAAAAGTTATCTTGAAATTTCTAGCACTTTAGGCTATGGTTCTAGTTTTAGTTTTAAACTCAGTCAAGGATAAAAAATGGCTCTTATAGATTTAATTGAAGCTTCAAAAAAATTTGGAGACAAAATAGTTTTAAATGAAGTAAATTTTAGCGCAAACGAGGGAGAAAAGATTGCCATTATAGGCAAAAATGGAGAAGGAAAATCTACTTTTTTAAAAACGCTTTTAGGCGCACTTCCTTTAGATAGCGGTAGAGTAATAAGACAAAATGGAAAAAGCATAGCCATGCTTTCACAAACCGTTGATTTTAACGCAAATTTAAGTGTAAAAGAAGCCATCAAGCAAGAGCTTGCAGAAATTTACAATGCCTTAGAAGAATATGAAATACTGCATAAAAAATTAGAAGAAGATCCTAGCAATAAAGATCATCTTAAAAAAATAGATACGCTTATGACTTTGATTGATAGTAAAGATGCTTGGAATATAGAATCTAAAATAATACGCGTTTTAAAAGAATTTAGTTTGCTTGAGTATGAAAATCGTATTATATCTACTTTAAGTGGTGGAGAAATACGCCGCGTTGGCCTTTGCATACTTTTACTAAAAAATCCTGATATTTTATTGCTTGATGAGCCAACTAATCATTTAGATGTATATATGACAAGCTTTTTAGAAGAATTGCTAAAAAATTCAAAGATGTGTGTGATTTTTATTTCCCATGATAGATATTTTATTAACGCTATAGCACACAAGTGTATAGAAGTGGAGCAGGGTAAACTTAGTATTTTTAAAGGCGGATATGCAAACTATTTAGAGAAAAAAACACAAATTTTGCAAAGCCTTGCTAAGAGCCATGAAACTCTTTTAAAGCAATTAAAAAGCGAAGAAGAATGGCTTAGAAGAGGGGTTAAGGCAAGACTTAAAAGAAATGAAGGACGAAAAGAACGCATTTTTAAAATGCGTGAAGAAGCGAAAAAAAATCCCGGAGCAATCAAACGCTTAAAACTTGAAATTTCAAGAGCGGCCTTAAATTTTAATGGAGGAAAAACGATCAATCGTAAAAAAATGCTTTTTGAGCTTAAAAATATAAGCAAAAATATAAACAATAAAAATCTTTTTAAAGATTTTTCAACGCGTATTTTACAAGGTGAACGCATAGCTATCGTAGGAAGAAATGGTTGTGGAAAATCGACATTGTTAAAAATTCTTCTAGGGCAAATAAAACAAGATAGCGGTGAAATAAAACGCGGAGAGCTTAAGATAGGATATTTTGATCAAGCTAGAAGCTTGGTAAATTCTGATAAAAGCTTGCTTGAAATTTTTTGTCCCAATGGTGGAGATAGGGTTGAAGTTCGTGGTAAAAATATGCATGTTTATGGATATTTGAAAAATTTTTTATTTCCTAAGGAATTTTTAGATAAAAGTGTGGCTCTTTTAAGTGGTGGAGAGAAAAATCGCGTTGCTTTAGCCTTGCTTTTTACTAAAGAATATGATGTTTTGATTTTAGATGAGCCAACTAATGATCTTGATATAGCTACGATTAATATACTAGAAGAATACTTACTTAGTTTTGAAGGGGCTATTTTGCTAGTATCACACGATAGATATTTTGTTGATAAAATCGCAACAAAACTTTATGCTTTTGAGGGAAATGGATATATAAATATTTTACACACTCTTTATACTGAATATCTTGAAAATGAAAAAGAAATTGAAGAATTGGATAATTTTGCTTTAGAGCTTCAAACCCAAGAGCAAAATAATAACCAAAAAGAAAAAAGCTCTAAAAAATTAAGCTACAAAGAAAATGAGATATTAAAAAACCATCCTGAAAAAATAGATTTTTTAGAGCAAAAGATAGCTAAATTAAATCAAGATTTATCCGATCCAAATGTATATCAAGAAATAGGTATTAACAAGCTTTATCAAGAGCTTGAAGTAATGCAAAAAGAACTTGAAATTCTAGAAAATGAGTATTTTTTAGTATTAGAGAAAAGTGAGAATTTATAATTAATAAAGATTTTATATTTTTTTACTCTATGGAGCGGGAAACGAGATTCGAACTCGCGACCCCAACCTTGGCAAGGTTGTGCTCTACCCCTGAGCTATTCCCGCAAAAAATAAGTGGTGCCCGAGGTCGGACTCGAACCGACACAAGGTTGCCCTTACCAGATTTTGAGTCTGGCGCGTCTACCAGTTTCACCACTCGGGCTCATTTTTAAGATTTAAAGTTGAAATTATACTTTTTTAGACTAAAAAATACTTTAAAAATAAAAAGTATTTTCAAAAAGATTATATAAAATTATGTAATTTAAATTTTTGGAACAGTTATTGCTTTTGTTTATTAGCAATGTTTGAAAAGATTTTAACTTTAATACTTTAGAGGAAAAAAATGAGAATTACAAATAAACTTAATTTCACAAATAGTGTGAATAATTCTATGGGTGGTCAAAGTGCTTTATATCAGATATCTCAACAACTTGCTTCAGGTTTAAAAATACAAAATTCATATGAAGATGCAAGCATTTATATAGATAATACGCGTCTTGAATATGAAATTAAAACATTAGAACAAGTAAAACAAGCAACAAACAGTGCAAAAGAAATGACTCAAAACAGCATGAAAGCTTTGCAAGATATGGTAAAACTTCTTGAAGATTTTAAAGTTAAAGTAACTCAAGCTGCAAGTGATGGGAACTCTCAAACTTCAAGGGAGGCTATAGCAAAAGAATTAGAACGCATAAAAGAGAGTATAGTTCAGCTTGCAAATACTAGCGTTAATGGTCAGTATCTTTTTGCAGGCTCACAAGTTGCAAATAAACCTTTTGATTCCAATGGTAATTATTATGGAGATAAAAATAATATCAATGTAGTAACTGGAGCTGGAACTGAAAGTCCTTATAATATACCTGGATGGGATTTATTTTTCAAAGCAGATGGAGACTATAAAAAACAAATTACTACTAATATCAGTTTTACAGATAATCGTTATACAGATAAAGATAAACAAGAATATTTAAACGGGGATTCTGCTTGGAAGCAGCTTATCGGGCAAAATTATGTAAAAGATGGAAAATTAGATCCGGATATAGATTTTGAAGATAAAGACCGAAAACTTAATTTTCCACCTTCAACACTCTATGTTCAAGGAACAAAACCAGATGGAACAAGCTTTAAAAGTGCAGTTTTAGTAAAACCAGATGATAAAATAGAAGATGTATTAGAGCAAATTGGTGCACTTTATGGCAACACTGCTAATAATAAAGTTGTAGAAGTAAGCATCAATAATAGTGGTCAAATTCAAATCACAGATTTAAAACAAGGCAATAATAAATTAGACTTTCATGCCGTAGCCTATACTCCACAAATGGACAAAACAGAAAGTTTCAAAGCAATGGAAAAATTTGTTAAGGATAATGATCTTAACATGGATAATGTTACCAATGCTGTTATGCAAGAGGCTATGAAAAATGGTGATATTACCAATCCAACTAGTCCAGTTACTATTAAATTAACAGGAAAAGATGGAAAAGAGCAAGAGTTTACCTTTAGTTTAGCTCAAACTGATTTTATTAAAAGCAATATGACTGATTCAGCTGGCAACAAAGCCAATGGTGCAGATTATGATAATGTTTATTTTGAAAAAGATGGAAATACTGTTTATGGTAATGTTTCTCAAGTTATTAAAGGAAGTAATGCTTATGCAACTGATTCAACCAAACTTAGCGAGGTAATGGCAGGAAATAGTCTAAATGGTACTACTTTAAATTTAAAAGTCAATTCCAAAGGTGGAAATTCTTACGATGTTACTATAAATTTACAAACTTCAACTGTAAGCTATCCTAATCCTAATAATCCAGGTCAAACCATAAGTTTTCCTATAACCCATACTGATCCTGCAACTGGAAATAGTGGAGTTGTTACAGGATCAAATGATATTACTTATGGTCAAATCAATGATATTATAGGTATGTTTGCCGCAGATAAAATTCCAACCCAAAGCATAACAGCTACAAATGGAAAAGTTGATGCAAATGGTTATAATAGTTTACAACAACTCATGAAAGATTCTCAAGCTACTGTTGATGTAAGCATGGATTATAAAGGTCGCATTAGCGTTACCGATAAGCTATCCTCAGGAACCAACATAGGAATTTCTTTAAGTGATTCTCAAAGTGGACATTTTCCGCAACCACCTTATACTACAACTGCGCAAGTAGAGAATGGTCCAAATTTTAGTTTTAGTGCCAATAATGCTTTAGTTATAGATGAACCAAATGTTGATCTTATAAAAGATTTAGATACTATGATAGATGCGGTTTTAAGTGGTAATATGAGAGCCGATGGAAATTCGGCCGATCCAAGAAATACCGGAATGCAAGGAGCTTTAGAAAGACTCGATCATTTAGCAGATCATATCAGCAAGCTTAATACAACCATGGGAGCTTATCATAATACTATAGATGGTGTCAATACTCGAGTAAATTTCTTAAGCGTAAATGTGCAAAGCATTAAGTCAAATGTTATTGATGTAGATTATGGTGAAGCTATGATGAATTTAATGCAAGTTCAACTTGCATATCAAGCTTCTCTTAAGGCTAGTACAACAATTTCTCAACTTAGCTTATTAAATTATATGTAAAAATTTATGGTATAATTTGGCTTTGATTTTATTTTTAAGGAAAGAATATTAAAAAAGAAGCCATTTTTACCAGCTCTACACTTGTTATTTTTTATATTTGTCTTTGTATGCTAGCACCTAGCATGGGAGAATGGGTTTACAAGGCTAATTTATTTTTATTTGGAGAATTTGGGTATTATTATCCATTTTTTTTACTTGTGTTAAATTATCTTTACTATAGAAAAAATTATAAAATAGAAAATTTTAAGCGTAGAGAGCTTTTTGGTTTTTCTTTGGCCTTTTTTTCTACTTTGCTTTTATTTTCTGTCTTTTATAGAGAGTTTGGGTATATTTTAGAAATTGTATATGGATTTTTTTCTATAATCTTAGGACATACAGGGAGTGGAATTTTTGCTCTTTTACTTTTGCTATTTTCTTTGATCTTATTGTTTCCGAAATTTGCAAAAGAAATTTTAAAAATAGAATTAGATTTTACTTTTTTATTAAAAGTAGAGCAAGCTTTTAAATCTTTACTTATGCGTGTATTTGGCGGAGAAAATGAGAAAGAAGATGTAGGTAAATCAGAACCTATGGCTCCAAAATTAAATATTTTGCAAGATAGTATTTATGAGAATTTGCAAATAAATAAAAAAGAAAAAACCAATAACTTAGAACAGATAATCAAAGATTGCAATATCAATGCAAGTAAAAATTCAATTACCACAGCTAAGGAAAACTTTGAAAAACTAAAAAATCAAATTTTAGATGAAACCATAGAGATTGATACACAAAGCTTAAAAGAATCAAGAAGTTTTGTTTATGAGCATTCTCAACAAGTGCGAAATTTCGCACAAAAGGCTAGCAAAATGAGCATTAGCCTTGATGAAGATTTTAATTTTATTTCAGAAGAAGGGGTAGATATGATTCCTGAACGTTTTTTAAAACCTAAAAAACTTGAAGATATAAAGCAAATAGATACAAATAAAAATTTAGATGAGCCAAGTTATAAGCGTAAAAATATTGAAATTCCAGTTTCTAAACAGGAAGTTAAACCAAAAATTTTCACAAAAGAGCTTGAACTTAGAGAGAATTTGATAAAAAAAGAAAAACTAGAACAAGAATACAAAGCCTATCAAAATGAAATTTTAGAAAATAAAGTAAAACAAGAAATTAAAAAATTAGAAGAATATGATGCGATAAATTCAAGCGATATTATAGAAGGGAATAAATACAGTTTTAATAACTCAAAGACAATCAAAACAGAAACAGAAGAATCAAACAAAATAAATGAAAATAAAAATCCAGATAAAGCAGACAATATCTTCGAATTTACTCCTATTGTAGAAGAGTTAAATCATCCTTATATAGAACCTACTCCTATAAAAAATATAAATGAAATAGTTATAGAAGAAAAAAATACACTCGATTTTATCCAAAATACAGAAATTAAAATCGATAATGAAAAAACAAATGATCAAGAAATTAAACTTCAAAAAGCAGTTTTAGCCAAAGAAATTGCTATTAACCAAGCTTTATTGCGTGAAATAGAGCAGGGTGAGATAGAAAAACCAAAAGATTTCACCTTGCCACCATTAGATTTTTTAGCTAATCCAAAAGAGCATAGACAAGAAATCAATGAAAGTGAAATAGATAAAAAAATTTATAATCTTCTTGAAAAGTTGCGTCGTTTTAAAATAGGTGGCGATGTTATAAGCACTTATGTTGGTCCTGTTGTAACTACTTTTGAATTTCGTCCTAGCGCAGATGTAAAAGTAAGTCGTATTTTAAATTTACAAGATGATTTAACTATGGCTTTAATGGCAAAATCAATCCGTATTCAAGCTCCAATACCAGGAAAAGATGTTGTAGGCATAGAAGTCCCAAATGATGAAATTCAAACTATTTATCTAAGAGAAATTTTACAAAGCGAAGTTTTTAAAAATGCTAAAAGTCCTTTAACTATAGCTTTGGGCAAAGATATAGTAGGCAATGCTTTTGTAACCGATCTTAAAAAACTTCCGCATTTACTCATCGCAGGAACTACAGGTAGCGGTAAAAGTGTGGGGATAAATTCTATGCTTTTAAGTCTTTTATATCGTAACTCTCCTAAAACCTTGCGTTTGATGATGATAGATCCTAAGATGCTTGAATTTAGCATTTATAATGATATTCCTCATCTTTTAACTCCTGTTATCACAGATCCAAAAAAAGCAGTCAATGCACTTTCAAATATGGTGGCTGAAATGGAAAGACGCTATCGTTTAATGGCTGATGCAAAAACCAAAAATATAGAAAATTACAATGAAAAAATGAAAGAATTAGGTGGTGAAGAACTTCCTTTTATTGTAGTAATTATTGATGAACTTGCTGATTTGATGATGACTGCGGGTAAAGATGTAGAATTTTACATAGGAAGACTTGCACAAATGGCAAGAGCAAGTGGAATTCACTTGATTGTAGCTACACAACGACCTTCTGTTGATGTTGTAACAGGACTGATCAAAGCGAATTTACCAAGTAGAATTTCTTATAAAGTAGGGCAAAAAATTGACTCTAAAGTTATTTTAGATGCTATGGGTGCCGAGAGTTTACTTGGAAGAGGGGATTGTTTATTTACTCCTCCTGGAACAAGCTCTATAGTGCGTTTGCATGCGCCTTTTGCAAGCGAATTTGAAATAGAAAAAATCGTGGATTTTCTAAAGGATCAACAAAGTGTAGAATATGATGAAAGCTTTTTAAAAGATCAACAAAGCATGGGAGTTACAACAAATGAAAGCTTTGATGGGGAAGTAGATGAGCTTTATGAAGAAGCTAAAAGAGTAATCTTAGAAGATGGAAAAACAAGCATTTCTTATCTACAACGCCGTTTAAAAATCGGCTATAACCGCTCTGCAAATATTATTGAACAACTTACGCAAAACGGGATTTTAAGCGAACCTGATGCCAAAGGACAAAGGGAAATCTTGTAAGATTTTTCTTGTATTTTTGATATATAAAACTGATTACAAAAGAAGAAATTTAAAAAGAAAAAGCCCCGTAAAAAGGGCTTAAAAATTATTTATCTCTAAGATTTAATTCAGTAATTAACTTACTATAAGAATTATAATCTTTTCTTTTAAGATAAGATAAAAGTCTTTTTCTTTGACCTACAAGTTTTAGAAGTCCTAGTCTTGATGAAAAGTCTTTTTTGTAGATTTTTAAATGTTCTGTAAGTTCTGCAATTCTTGCAGTTAAAAGAGCTACTTGAACTTCTGTTGAACCAGTATCACCTGGTTTTTTAGCGAATTTCGCAACTATTTCTGCTTTTTTGGCCGAATCCAAAGCCATGATAGACCTCCTGATTGGTAAAATAATAAAATTAAAGAACTGTAATTTTATCTTAAAAAGCAAAAAATAAACTGAATTTATCCTTTTTAGAAGGTTTTGTCAAAATTTAAGTCTTTTTCTAAGAATTATTTATTATAATTACAGCTATTTCTATAGTTATAATAAGGAGAATCTGTGCTATTTACCAAAGCTAGCGAATACGCTTTACTTTCTTTAATTTATATTTCTCAAAAAGAAACACCTCAAGATGTAGATTCTTTAGCTTTAGAGCTTGATATTCCCAAAAGTTTTTTAGCTAAAATTTTACAAACTTTAGCTAAAGATGGTTTGTTAAAATCCTTTAAAGGGGCAAAAGGTGGTTTTGCATTAATCAAAGAACCAAATCAATATACTATAAAAGAAATTGTTAATAGTGCTGAAAAAAAGGATATCAGTGTATTTGAATGCAGTGGTGGTACTTGTCCAAATAATAAAGAAAAAAATTGCACCTTAATGCCTATGTTAGTAAATTTACAAAATAAAGTAGATGAATTTTTAGATTCTATTACTTTAGAAGATATTATGAAAAATAATGGCAAAAAATAAAATAGTCGATTTAGTTTTTCCTTTTTTGGGGCCTTTAATTGCTCCTGTTTTAAAAGCTAAAAGCTTAACTATTGTTGGTTTTTTAGTTTGCATTTTAGCTATTATCATAGTTCCTTTACCAAGTCCTATTTTGGACTTTTTCTTAGCTTTAAGTATAGCTTTATCAGTATTAATTATTTTAATTTCTATTTATATACCTAAACCGACAGATTTAACAACTTTTCCAACTTTAATCTTGATTATTACTTTATTTAGACTTTCTTTAAATATAGCTACTACGAGGATGATTTTAAGCGAAGGGCAAAACGGCCCTGAAGCTGTGAGTGAGATTATAGCAGCATTTGGAGAATTTGTTGTTGGTGGAAATATGGTCATTGGTGTGATTGTATTTTGTATCTTAGTATTAATTAATTTCATGGTTGTAACAAAAGGTAGTACAAGGGTTTCTGAAGTACAAGCAAGATTTACACTTGATGCAATGCCGGGTAAACAAATGGCTATTGACGCGGATTTAAATGCAGGACTTATCGATGAACAAACCGCTAGAGCAAGACGTCAAGAAGTTATTGCTGAAGCAAACTTCTATGGTGCAATGGATGGTTCTTCTAAATTTATCAAAGGAGATGCTGTTGCAGGAATTATCATAACTATTATAAATATCATAGGTGGTTTTTTAATAGGATCTTTTCAGCACGATATGGCTTTAAGCGATGCTGCATCTACTTATACTATTTTAACCATAGGCGATGGACTTGTATCGCAAATTCCAGGGCTTATTACTTCTACTGCAACCGCTATAATTATCACTCGTGCAAGCAAAGATGAGGAAAATTTTGCAGAAGGAACTTTAACTCAACTTTTAAGTGAATATCGCACACTTTTAATAGTAGGTTTTGTACTTTTTATCTTTGCGTTAGTACCTGGTTTGCCAACTTTATCCTTGGGCTTTATGGCTTTAGTTTTTTTAAGTCTTGGCTATCTTACCAAGCAGGTTAAGGAAGGTAAAATTGATATAACCACAGTTAAAAAAAGCAAACCAAGTGCCGCAGCTGCATCTCAAAGTGGAGCAGGTGGGACAACGGCAGCACCTGCTAAGAAAAGCGAAGAGGAAATTCTCAAAGAAGAAGAGCACAAGATTAACGACATACTCAAAGTTGAAATTTTAGAACTTGAACTTGGATACGGACTTATTAAGCTTGCTGAAAACGAACTTACAGAAAGAATTCGCTCAATGAGAAGAAGTATTGCTGAAAGTTTAGGATTTTTAATGCCAAAAATAAGAATAAGAGATAATTTAAGACTTAAACCAAATGAGTATAGTTTTAAACTCAAGGGCGTGTCTATAGCAAGTGCTGAAATTTATCCGGATAAATATTTAGCCATGGATAGTGGTTTTATCACAGAAGAGATAGAAGGGATTGCTACAAAAGAACCTGCTTTTAACTCTGATGCACTTTGGATTGATGCGAATTTAAAAGATGAAGCAACATTAAATGGCTATATAGTAATAGATCCTGCAAGTGTTATTTCAACACATATGAGCGAACTTATCAAAGCACACGCAAGCGAACTTCTTACACGCCAAGAGGTGCAAAATCTTCTTGATAAGGTTAAAAATGATTATCCAATCATTGTAGAAGGTGCTTTAGGTGTTGCACCTGTAAGTCTTATTCAAAAAATTCTCAAAGACTTGCTTAAGCATCACATACCAATTAAAGATATGCTTACTATTTTAGAATCTGTAAGCGATATAGCAGAAGTAAGCAAGAGTTTTGATATGATTATTGAACATGTAAGAGCGTCTTTAGCTAGGATGATTACAAATATGTATTTAGATGATAAAGGAAATTTGGATATTTTTATCTTAGACTCTGCTAGCTCTGCAGTGTTAATGGAAAATGTACAATTTAGAGATGGAAGTTATCACTTGCCTTTAAGTGTAGCTCAAACAGGCACTTTAGTAGATACTCTAAGGGCTGAAGTTGCCGCAGTAGCAAATGGTCGTATCAAGCCTTTTATACTTTGCGTTGAACCGCAACTTAGAAAATTCATTGCTGATATTTGTTATAATTTTAGCATTAATATAGTAGTGTTAAGTTTTGCAGAAATTGCAGAAAATACAAATTTTAATACCGAGGGTATTATTAGGATAGAACTTTAAGGAATATAATGAAAATTTATCATCTTTCGCACACAGATCTTGATGGTTATGCTTGTCAATTTGTAGTAAATTTTTATTTTAAAAATGTGAAATTTTATAATTCTAATTATGGTAAAGAAATTAATGAAAATTTTAACTCTATTATAGGCGATATAGAAAAAGATGAAAATTTCGGAAAAGCTATTATTCTAATAACAGATTTAAATTTAAATTTAAATCAATGCGAAGAATTTGATAAAATTTGTAAAGAGAAAAATATTAAAATTTTTCTTCTTGATCATCATCAGAGTGGCGAAGAATGTGCTCAAAAATATTCTTGGTATTTACTTGATTCTAAAAGATGTGCAACTAAAATCGTTTATGATTTTTTCTCTAAAATCTGCACCCCAGTTTTAAAACTTTCAAAATTTGTTGATGTAGTTAATGCTGTTGATATTTGGCTAAGCGAGGATGAAAATTTTGAACTTGGAAAGGTTTTTTTAGGCTTGATTGCCAATGCAAAAGAAATAAATCGCGTGATGTTTAAAGAATCGCAAATTGATTATATGTTTTTCTTGCTTGATAAGGCTTGGAAATTTATAGGAAAAGAAAATGCGAATATTTTACTCGATAATGCTACTCATTTTATAAAAAAGGATTATTTTGCCAGAAAAAATGATGATACTCTTTCTAATTTAATTTCTTATTTTGTAGTTGAAAAACTAAGTGAGCTAAAAGAAAATTTCAGTATAGAATATGAAGGCCATAAAGGCATCTTAACTTCAAATATAGGCAATACTTCTGTTATTGGAAATGATTTTTTAGTAAAAAATCCTGATTATGACTTTTTTATTGATGTTAGTTCTAGAAAAACCTTAAGTTTTCGTGCAAATGGAAAAATAGATGTAAGTTTAATGGCTAAAAATTTAGTAGGTGGTGGTGGACATAAAAATGCTAGTGGTGGACTTTTTGCGACATTTAAAGATGGAGCAAATTATAATCATATTAAGGCTCAAATTATTGATTTAATTAAAAGCAAAGAACTTAAAAAGGAAAACAATGAATCAAAACAATAATAAAACCTTAAAAAATGAACTAGAAGATTTACAATATGAGCTTAGCATAGTTTTAGAAGCTATGCTTTTATACGCTGGAGTTAAAAGAGAAAAATTAGAAAATGCAATAGAAGCTTATATCGATAATATAGATAATGTGCTCGAAAATTCGAACAAAGAAGGGGTTGATGAAATTTTAGAAGTCGTGGAATTTCTAAAAAATAAATACAAAGATTTTTTTCAATGAAAAAGTGTATTTTATTTTTTTTTAGTTTATATTCTTTAAGTTTTGCTAATATTTACGAAAAATTAAATGATTTTGCTTATGAAAAAAAACCGAACAAAGATTTTAAGATTCAAGAAGTTAAATTAGTACAATTTTCACAAGAAAATAAAGATTGCCTTGAGCTTTTAATAGAAGCTGGTCAAGTTAGAATTTTAAATAGCTATAACTCTTGTCAAAAATTATCTAAAGATAAAAGTTTTCAAAAATTTCTTAATGAAGATTTTTTAAAACTTTATAAAAATAATGGATACTTGATTAATGAAAATTTACAAAATTTGAAAAATACCATGCAAGATATTATGATATATTATAAACTCCGATATTCTTTTAGTAAAGATGTAAAAGATATGAGTAAAGATAAGAATTTGGATGTTTTAAATATAGATGAAAAAGATGGTGGTACTTTGCTTTATAAAATCAACAATCAAGCTTGCGTTGGAATAGAACTTACAAGACATGACTCAAGAATGGCTATGAAAATATACGGAATAGAAAATTTGGATAAAGAGTGCAAACTATTTATCCAATCGCCTTCTTTTAAAGATCTTTCTTACACAAAAAAAGATTTTAAGTGGTATTATTTAGAATAAACAAATGCTTTAATTTTTAAATAAAAATTTTTAAAAATCGCACTTAAAGTAAAAGTATCTTGTCTTCCAAGATTTTGAAAAACGCAGTTATCTAAGTCTTTTTTTTCTTGAATGCTTAAATTTTTCATTAAACCAACCTTTAAAAATATTGCAAACTTCAATTTTATCAAAAAAACTTTATTTTTATTTTAAAGTTTTAATTATAAGGCAAATAAATATTGTTTTAAGAATTTGAAGTTTTTTATTGAAATATTATTAACTTTTATTGACTTTTTTGAAGCAAAGTTATATACTGAATTCGAATTAGACAAATTTAAGGAGGAAAAATGATGAATAAATTTTCTATAGTTTTAACTTTGTTGTTATGTGGAAGTTGTGCTTTAGCCTTAGATCCAAATTTGGAAAAAACTAAGAGTGCAACAGGCATTGATCTACCTACTGCCAAATGGAATTTACCTAAGGCTTTAAATGAAGATGGTACCATAGATGAAACTAAAATGCCAAAAAATTCAGAATATAGCAAAATGGTTATTTTGGGAAATAAAATTCTTAATGAAACAAGCAAATATGTAGGTCCACAGGCCAAAGATCCTAAAAAAAGATTTGCGGGAAATAATCTTTCTTGTTCAAGTTGCCATGCTAATGGTGGAAGTGTACAAAATCAATCAGGTTTTGTAGGAATTTGGGCAAGATTTCCACAATATAATGCCAGAGGAGATAAAGTAATTACCTTAGCAGATAGGATCAATGGCTGTTTTGAACGCTCTATGAATGGCAAAAGAATGCCTAGTGATGCGCCTGAAATGAAAGCCATGCTAACTTATATGCAATGGTTATCTCAAGGAGTTCCAGTAGGAGCTAAGATAGAAGGGCAGGGGCTTAAGAAGATAGATTTCATCTCGAGAGCAGCTGATCCTAAAAAAGGTAAAGCAATTTATATGGATAAATGTGCCGTTTGTCATCAAGAAAATGGATTAGGGCTTAAAAATGAGGATAGCGCAGGCGCGTATTATCTTTATCCACCACTTTGGGGCAATGATAGTTATAATACAGGAGCTGGAATGTATCGTCTTATCAAAGCTGCTTCTTATATTAAAGAAAATATGCCTCAAGGTGCGCCTGACTTAAGTCTTGAAGATGCTTATGATGTAGCAGCTTACATGAATTCACAAGCCCGTCCTATTAAAGCAAATAGAGATAAAGACTTTCCAGATAGAAAGGTTAAGCCTTTGGATATGGATGTAGGACCTTATGATGATAGCTTTTCTACAACCCAACATCGCTATGGACCTTATACAAATATGATCAAAAAATAATTTTAAGGCAATTTTTATTGCCTTAAAAAATTTATTATTTC
Source organism: Campylobacter sp. BCW_4338 (assembly GCF_001763255.1). Taxonomy (NCBI): domain Bacteria; kingdom Pseudomonadati; phylum Campylobacterota; class Epsilonproteobacteria; order Campylobacterales; family Campylobacteraceae; genus Campylobacter; species Campylobacter sp. BCW_4338. Next base: position 49,012 of record NZ_MJYJ01000014.1, on the reverse strand, counting down.
ATATTACTTAATTTTTTAACTAGATCTTCTAAATCTTGCATCGAATTGATTGCACTTGGGTTAATTTGATATTTTCCATTAACAACAAAAGCAGGGGTGCCATAGGTTTTAGCTATATCATTAGCTCTTTGAAACTCGCTTAAAATTTCTTTAGCTTTTGGGGTATTTAAAAAATTTAATACTTCATTTTTATTTACATTCATAGCCTTTAAACCTATGTCGTAAAATTCATCTAAATTCGAAAAATTTCTTTGCTTGTTTAAAAAATAAGAAACAAAATAAACATCAGCAAGTTTATGAGATAAACTATCAGAATAACTCGCGTCTTTACCATTTTGCTCATCTTTGTATTGAGCAAAGGCAAAAAGATCATTCATTTCTTTGGAAAAATCTCCATTCATTAAACTTACAGGATAGAGTTTAAAATGTAAATTTGGAAAAGCTTCTCTTAGTTTTTCAAGGGTTCCAAATTTATGATGATTATAACAATGTATACATTTATAAGAAAATGCTTCTATTACACTATTTTCGGAGTTGGGTAAATTTGGATTAAGAGTAATAAAACTATTATTTGCTAACGCAAAACTTGAGCAAAATACAAGCGCTAAAACAAATTTGCAAAAAAAATTACGCATACTATATCCTTGATTAAATAAAATTTTCAGAGATAATTTTATTTAAAAAAAATAAATAAGCCCAAATTTATTTTTGGGCTTATTGTTTTATTTTTTAGGATTGAATGCTTGATCAACGCTAAAAGGCATTGCTTGATAACCCGTGCCTGAACCGCTAAATTGAATTTGAACCGAAGGCTCCTTAGCACCCCAGTTAAATTCATCAATTTCAGGTTTTGGCTCTCCAAGACTTACACCTTTGCTAAGATCAAAAGCCATTCCAGCTGTTGCGCTATAAACCATAATAGAATCTTTATCTGGTTCATATTGAGTTAAAGAAGTTACAGGAGAAAACCATTCATTTCCACGATTTTTACCATATTCCCAAATTTGTTCCACAGTTTTATTTTGCTGATCGATTTTATAAATTACAGCACGAGAATATTTTTGACTTGCAAACGCAGGTTGTTCAGCTCCTCTTGCATCACCATTATCAAAAACACTTATATAAATATAACGCTTGTTTGATTTACTATCAATTCTCCAGCCTGTATGCTGTGTCCAAGTGAAATCAAATCCACCATTTTCATTTTCATAACCTGGGCATTTGCTGTAATCATCATCGCAAACAATTTTTTTGCCATTTTTATCTACAGGTTGTAATAAATATTTTTGAAATTCTTTATTCCATCCTTTATGTGCCCCTAAAATCCATTTTATTTTTTTATCACGACCAATTTTAACAACAGCACTTTGATGGCGACTAGAAATAATAATACTATCATCACTTGGATCATAATCAACGCTATTTACATGAGCCCAATTCCTACCTATACCTGTACCTGCTATATCTCCAAATTTTTCGCTTTCATCCATTTTGGCAAGCTCTTCATCGCTTAAAGTTTTACCCGCTTTGCTTGCATCTATATTTAAACACACTGCACCTTGATCTAAAGCTTTGATAATAGTACTTCTATAAGGATCTAAAATCTCATACAATCTCCAATCATCAACAACATTACCATTCTCATCTACTTCTATAATAGTATCACGCACTGTGCGTACATGCTTACCATCTGGACGCAAAGTATTTGCTGAAGCTACTCTTAATAAATAATGCCCATTTTTCATATTGTCCATAGCATGAGAAAAATCTATATAGGTAGCAGGTAATTTGCGATTGAAAATTTCTCTTCCTAAGATATCGTATTTTACATATCTTTGACCAAATCCCCAAGTTAAAGCTCCATCTTTGTTTTGATGAAAACCCATCATAATTCCACGATTGTAAATATTATCCCAGTTCATTAGTTTATCGTTATCAAAATACCATCTGATTTCACCCTTAGTATCTATGATAAAGACATTTGAATTTTCATCCCATTCCATAGCACCACCTACAGGATTATTCCATACAGATTGTGAGCCTTTGCCAGATTGTTTTCCAGGAGCATTATTTACTAAATATAGCCTATCTGAAAATTTTGGATCCATTTTTAATACTTTCACATTTTCAAAAGGAGTTCCTCTTTGATCAGTACTTCCACTTGGTTCTATGCTAACCCCTGGAGTTGTAATTTTATAAATCTCATCAATGACTTTTTGACTTTTACCATTTGCAGTTTTAGTATAACTTACCTTTACTGTATTTAAATAAGAAGGATAAAGTCCAAAAATAGGAATTCCACCATAAGTCTTAGCCATTTTAGAATTCACATTATAAGAAATAGTTTGACCATTTGGTTTAGGAACAATGGTTACTTTTATATCACTTAAGACATAACCATTATCCATAATAATAGCGGTCAAAGGAGACAATCCATAAGGATTCATTTTAATCGCACCTATTTGTCCTTGAATTTGCCAATCTATTTTCGCTCCACTAGGGCCACCCATGGCCATTAAAGCATTAGGTGCAAGTAGGGTAGAACCCGCCAAAAGTGCCATACAAAGAGTTTTGCTAAGTCTCATGATCAATCCTTTAAAATTATTTAAGCCATCCTAAGATAGCTTAATAAAATTTTAATAATACACAACAAAAATAATTTGTTGCGTATTTTAAGAGTATCTTTAAATGACTTGATTTAAATGATTTAAACTAGCTATATTTTGATTTGGATTTTTTGGTTCGCCTATAAATTTAAGCACCAAAACCAAAATAACAATCACCAATGCAAAAATTTTAGCATTAGGTTTATTTTTATCTAAAACATAGGCTATAAACATTGCAAAAAGCACAATAAAACAACATAAAAATTCTATAAGACAGCAAATTGCCATATTCATAAACTTTAAACTAGGAATCAAATACCAACCATTGCTATAAAGCCCATTTTCAAAATTAGGTGGAGTTCCTATAAAAAATTTTTGAAAAGCATTAAGATGATTATAAGCATTTTCTGGAACTACAGGGGTATCCATCCCACATTCTCCTGTTGGCAAAAACCAACTAGGAGCCCACTCATGCAAAGGTAAATTAAATGGATAAATAGGAATTTCACGACATCCATCTACACCTGCAAAAGGATTTTCAGAATGAACCACTTCATGAATATGATTTAAAGTTATACAATGCTCCAAGCCAAGCCAAATTCCATAAAAAGCTAAGCCATAAGAAAAAAATTTTATAATATTATTTTTAGGGTTGATTAATGCAATCATACCACCTATAGCCATAATAAGCATATCAAATCTTATATACACACATTGTTCGCAAGGTTCCATAAAAAGATATTCTTGAAATAAAAAATGCGCTATACAAGTAAGCCCTATAGTAACTATAATCAAAATTAACCAAGGTTTGCGCGTATCTTGCCATTTGGAAAGTGAAAAATTTCTGCAATTATCTTTCATTTTTATACAACTCATTTTTGCTTGCTAAGTTCTTTAGTAATTTCAATCAAAGCCTCTGGAGAGTTGATTGCACTTGGAACGATTTGATATTTTCCATTAACAACAAAAGCAGGGGTGCCATAATTTTGCGAAATAGGATTGGCAATTTCATAACTTTTTAAAAGCTCTGCAGCCTCTGGAGTTTTTAAGAAATTTTCAAAATCAGCTTTACTTACATTCATTGCTTTTAAACCGACACTATAAAAAGCTTCAGGATTTTTACCATTTTCCCATCTTTGTTTTTTCTTAAAATATGCATTAAAATAAGCTTCAGCAACTTTATGAGTTAAGCTATTTTTATCCGTAGGATCAGCTTTATTTACACCATCTTTAAATGCTGCAAAAGCAAAAATTTCATTAGCTTGCTTTCCATAATCTCCCATAGAACTTACAGGATAAAATTTATAAGTTAAATTAGGTAATTTTTCTTTAACTTTACCCATGGTATTAAATTTGCGATGATCATAACAATGAGTACAGCGATAAGAAAAAATTTCAATCAATGAATTATCAGCGTTAGCAATAGGATTTTTAAGAATTACATATTCTTTACCTTCACTTAATGCACTGGCACTTATACCTGCTAAAAAAGCACATACAACAATAGATCTTGCTAATTTTACTGGAAATTTCATTACCTTCTCCTTGAAATTTGGTTTTGATAAAACTTTTTATTAAGTTTTTATGTAATAACCATTATAAAACTATTAAAATAAAAATATTCTTAAAAATTTTATAACTAAGAATATTTACTTTAACTAAAAATCAAGAATAGGGGATTAAAAAATTGAATGCACAAGTTATCATTTTTATATATATTTTGATAATAATATAAAATAATTTAATTTTTAAATATTCTTTATAGTTTTCAAGAAAAATAAAATATAATTTTAATTTACAAAATAAAATTATCAATTTTTTACATTATATTTTATGGATAAGTTTATTTCACTCAAAAGGTAAAATCATAAAAGTATGTAAAAATAGCAGCTTAATCTATATCAAAGTAGAATAATCTAGGTGTATATAAAAAAGTTTGAAAATTACAGTTTTCAATACAAAATTATAAATTTTACATATTTTTACCTTTTATCATATCTTTTTATGATTGATATAAGATTTATTTAATAAAAATATTTCAATCTTTTTGGCTTGCATATAAAAACAAACTTTTTCCTAAAAAAGCTTTTTTTTACTAAGTTAATACTAAAATACCTTTTCTAGTTAAAAAGCTAAAATTTTAAATTTAGGAAAAGTTTTTATGAAATACCCTTTAGATTGTGAAGAAAATTTTGAAAAATCATTCTTATTTTGGCTAGCAAAATATGTAAAATTTAAACTCAACTCGCTATCTAACAAAGAATTAAAAAATCCACAAGCTTTAGCAGAAGTTAATTTTGCTCTTGCAAAAGGTGTAAAAAACATTGAAGAACTTGACGCTCTAGCAAAAAAAGCAAGAAATGCTGGTTTAAGTGGAGTTAATACTTATTTTAATCCTTTAAAAAAAGTATTTGAATATTTAAATTTTTACAAGCTTTACTCTTTAAAACAGATTGATGAAGAACTCATTGTAGAAGTTTTAGCAAGTATAACAGGTGCTTTATCAGATGCAAGTAAAAAAAATTACCGTATTGCTGTGATTAATTTTTTTGATTTTTTAGACAAGCAAAATGAAGAAGATGAAAAAGCGCATATTTTCAATATCAATCTTAAAAACTGGGCAGGTATAGCAGGTTCTAAAGGGGTAAAATTACCTGAATTTATGAGTGAAGAAGAACTTAAAAAATTTCTTGATGCTATTGAAAATGCAGATTTTAAAAACAATACCATACGCAATAAGCTTATTATTAAAATCATCATTTTTACAGGCATACGGGTAAGTGAAGCTATCAATATCAAAATGGGTGATATTAGTGAAGAAAACGATCTTTATATCATAAGAATAAGAGCTAAAGGCAATAAATATCGCGTTGTAATGATAAAAAAAGAACTTATTTACGATTTGCTGAAAAATGTAAGTATTAATTATATGAGTAAAGACGCCCTACTTTTCGTCAATAAAAAAGGCACTCCACTGACTCAATCTTATGTCAGTCGCATAGTAGAACAGCTTTTATTTCGTGCAGGAATTCGCAAACAAAAAAATGGCGCTCACATGTTGCGTCATACTTTTGCCACCCTACTTTATAAAAAGCAAAAAGATTTGGTTTTAGTTCAAGAAGCTTTAGGACATGCAAGTTTAAATACCTCAAGAATTTACACTCATTTTGATAATGATAAATTAAAACTTGCCGCACAGGTTGCAAAGGAATTAAGTGACTCTTGAAGACTACGCTGTTTTTGGTAAATATTTTTACCATGATTTAAAACACATTTTAAAAGCCTTTAACCACAAAGAAAGTAAAAAATGCTTTAAATTTATAGAAAAATATAAAAATGATTTTTATCTTTTAATGTTTGCTGATTATGAGCTATATAGATATTTTCAAGATAAAAATTTCACAAGCAAAAAAGCCTATTTGTCCGTATTTGCTTTTAAAAAAAGAAAAAAATTTCAAAAAGAATATATTGATGAAGAAAAATTTATTCCTAAATTTATAAATTTTTTAGATCAAGATAATTACAAAGAAAATTTCATCAAGGTTAAAGAGGCGATCTCCAAAGGAAGAGTTTATCAAATCAACCTCACTCAAAATTTTAAATTTCATAGCAAAATGGATTCTTTTGAACTTTTTAAACTTTTGCTTTCTAGACAAGACACCGAATTTAAAGCTTTTATAAAAGATGGAGCAAGAGAAATTTTGTCCTTCTCTCCTGAACTTTTCTTCAAAACCAAAAAAAGAAAAATATTTACAAAACCTATGAAGGGCACAATTAAGCGTGATAAAGATCCTATAAAAGATGAAGAAAATAAAACCTTCTTACAAAATGATACAAAAAATCTAAGTGAAAATGTTATGATTTGTGATCTTTTGCGTAATGATCTTTCAAAAATCATCACAAAAAAAAGCTTAAAAACTAAACTTTTTGAAATTCAAAGTCACCCTACTTTACATCAAATGACTTCAAGCGTACAAGGAAAACTTAAAAAAAATATTTCTTTATATCAAATTTTTAAAGCTCTCTTTCCTTGCGGTTCTATTACAGGTGCTCCAAAGATTGAAAGTATTAAATTTATTAAAGAATTAGAACAAAGAGAGCGTGGTATTTACTGCGGAACCATAGGTTTAATACATAAAAATAAAAATAAATTTAGCGTAGCCATACGCACCTTAGAAAAACAAGATGAAATTTATACTTATAGCACCGGTAGTGGCTTGGTTTGGGACTCAAATTTCAAAGATGAATTTGAAGAATTAAAACTTAAAAGCGCGATCTTAAATCCTTGTGATTTTCATCTTTTTGAAACCATGTATTTTAAAAATTCTCAAATTTTATTTTTAAAAGAGCATTTATTAAGGCTTATAAATTCAGCTCTTAAATTTAATTTTAATACTCACAACATCTTTAAAGATTTTTATAATATTTTAAATCAAAAAAGTTCTTATAAAGAATATCAAAATTTTACACTTTTTAAACTCGATGAAAAAATTTTCCACAAAAAACACTCTTTATTTTATAATTTTTCGCTACCCTTTAAAAATCCACACAAAGAAGGAATTTTAAAACTGATTTTATATAAAGACGGAAGATACGAATTTCAACAAAGTGCCTTAAAACAAAATTCAAACGATATTTTGCTTTTAAGTGATGATAAAATTAACTCAAAAAGTGACAATCTCTATCACAAAAGCTCTTTGCGTACTTTTTATAATCAACACTCATACAAATGGCATCAAAACTTGTGTTATGACATAGCTTTTTTTAACGAAAAAGATGAACTTTGCGAAGGTTCAAGAACCAATCTCATCTTAGAAAAAAACTCTCAATTTTATACTCCACAAATTCAAAGCGGTATGTTAAATGGCGTATATAGAAATTTCTTAATCAATCTTGGTTTGATAAAAGAAAAAGCATTATTTAAACAAGATTTATTTGAAGCAGAAAATATTTATTGTATTAATTCCGTGCGTGGTTTAAAAAAGGTAAAATTACAATGAAGAAAATTTTATTTATAGATAATTATGATTCTTTTAGTTATACCATCATCTATTATCTTAAAGAACTTGGTTTTGCATGTAAAGTGATAAAAAATGATGCCTTTAAAAAAGCTAAAGAATTAGAAAAATTTGATTTCACTCATCTTATCATCTCTCCTGGCCCTCATTCTCCCAAGGAATCTAAATTAAGCTTAAAAGCAATCAAATATTTTAAAAAAAATAAAAAAATTTTAGGTATATGTTTAGGACATCAGTGTATAGCTGAAGTTTTTGGCGGCAGGGTTTCTAAAATACAAAATCCCATGCATGGTAAAATTTCTAAACTTTATTTTAAAAAAGATCCTATTTTTAAGGGTATTAAAAAAGAAATTGAAATTTGCTTATATCATTCTTTGTATATTAGTTCTATGCCTAAAAAATGCAAAATTTTAGCTCATAATTCAGAAAATATTATTATGGCAATTAAACATAAAAAATATCCTATTTATGGATTGCAATTTCACCCCGAAGCGGTTTTAACTCAAAAAGGTAAAAAAATACTTAAAAACTTTATGAAGCTTTAGTCTTTTTTGCATTTAAAATATAAATATGAAAATCTAAAATAAAATATCCTTAAAATAATTATCATTAATATAAATTTATAAATAAAAAAACCGATAACAATATAAATTAATTTAAAAAGATTTAAGATGAAAATAGATACTTTGACAAAAAATTTTAGCAATTATCAAACACAAATAAACAAAGACAATGATTTGGTAAGTAATGTTCATAGTGACAATGTGGTTAAAATTCAAATTTCAGATGAAGCAAGAAGTTTAAGTCAAACAAATTCAAAAAATGAAAAAGAATATGAAATCAAAGTAAGTCAAGAAAAAATAGAAAACCACAAAGACCAAAATTCCATCCAAAGTAGCAAAGGTGGCGTAAATCCCGCATTAGAGGCTTTAATAGCAAAATTAGCTGAAATTTTAGCTAAAATTGCAGAACTTACTCAAAAAATGACAAACGCTAACGAACAAATGAAAACGACATTTCAAAAACAAATTGATGTGCTAAAATCTCAAGCAGATGTAATTCAAGCTCAAATTCAAGAACTCCAAAGCCAACAAGCTTGATTATATTTTTTCAAAAGTTTAAGAATGCTATAATGATGCATTTTTAAACTTTTTCAAGGAAAAATATGACTTATCTAGAAATCGAAGGCACAAATCATCTAAGCGGAAATGTTACAATAAGCGGAGCAAAAAATGCCGCCCTACCCTTGATTGTTTCAAGCATACTTGCCAAAAATGAAGTAAAAATCAACAATGTTCCTAATGTTGCTGATATAAAAACTCTTATATCTTTACTAGAAAATTTAGGAGCTAAGGTCAATTTTCAAAACAATAGTGCTTTATTAAACACAAACACTCTTAATCAAACTATAGCCAAATATGACATTGTGCGTAAAATGCGTGCTTCCATACTTACTCTAGGACCTTTACTTGCTCGTTTTGGACATTGTGAAGTATCTTTACCTGGAGGATGTGCTATAGGACAAAGACCTATTGACTTGCATCTTTTAGCCTTGGAAAAAATGGGGGCAAATATACAAATCAAACAAGGCTATGTCGTAGCTAGTGGAAATTTAAAAGGCAATGAAATTCTTTTTGATAAAATCACGGTTACAGGTAGCGAAAACATCATCATGGCAGCAGCTTTAGCTAAAGGTAAAACTAAACTCTTAAATGTTGCAAAAGAACCTGAAGTAGTTCAACTTTGCGAAGTTTTAAAAGACGCAGGACTTGAAATTAAAGGTATAGGTACAGATGAGCTTGAAATTTATGGTAGTGATGGGGAACTTTTAGAATTTAAAGAATTTAGCGTTATACCTGATAGAATTGAAGCAGGAACTTATCTTTGTGCAGGGGCTATTACAAATTCTAAAATTACTTTAGATAAAGTTAACGCCACTCATCTTAGTGCAGTTTTAGCAAAACTTCATCAAATGGGTTTTGAAACTTTGATTGCAGAAGATAGTATCACCCTACTTCCTGCTAAAGAAATTAAACCTGTAGAAATCATGACAAGTGAATATCCAGGCTTTCCAACCGATATGCAAGCGCAGTTTATGGCATTAGCCTTAAAAGCTAATGGAACTAGTATTATCGATGAAAGACTATTTGAAAATCGTTTCATGCATGTAAGTGAACTTTTAAGAATGGGCGCAGATATTAAACTCAATGGTCATATTGCTACTATAGTAGGTGGAAAAGAACTTAACGCTGCTGATGTCATGGCTACAGATTTGCGTGCTTCCTCAGCCCTTATCTTAGCGGCTCTTGCAGCCAAAGGCGCAAGCAAAGTCCATAGAATTTACCATCTTGATAGGGGTTATGAAAATTTGGAAGAAAAATTTAAAGGTTTAGGTGTAAAAATCACAAGGCTTGAAGAATGAAAAATATCTTTGAAACCTTAAAAGACTTAGAAGATCAAATTTCATGCTTAGATGAAAGTGAGCTTATTAGCCTTGAAAAAGCAAAAGATAGAATTTTAGCTAAAGATTTATACGCTAGAAAAAATCTACCCAGTTTTGACAATGCTGCTCTTGATGGCTATGCTTTTAATTATACTGATATCAATGAGGCTTTGGAGATTAAAGGAGCTATTTTTGCAGGAGATAAAAATTTTTATACAGTTGCTAAAAATGAATGCTATAAAATCATGACAGGGGCTAAAATGCCCAAAAATGCTGATACTATCTTAATGTTAGAAGATGAGTATATAGAAGAAAATAAACTCATCATTAAAAAAGCCCCTAAACAATACAATGCCTATCGCTATAAAGGCGAAGAATTAAAAAAAGGTGAAATTTTACTTCAAAAAGGCACCAAACTTAATGATAAACATATCGCCCTGCTTGCTTCTCAAGGACTTTATAAAATAGAAGTCATAAGAAAAATTCGCATAGGTATTTTTTCAAGTGGAAATGAGCTAAAAGAACCTTGGCAAGAATGTGATGAAGAAAGTATTTATAATGCCAATGCTTTGCCTTTACTAACCATGCTTCAAAATGCTTCTTATTTAGGTATTATCAAAGATAATTTTAAAAGCACTAAAGAGGCTTTAGAAAATACAAATTTTGATCTTTTAATCACTTCAGGGGGTGCAAGCGTTGGCGAGGCTGATTTTATGGAAAAAGCTTTAGATGAATTAGGCTTTACTCCGCTTTTTAAAGGTTTAAAAGCACGCCCTGCAAGGCCTACTAAGCTTTATCAAAAGGGTAAAAATTTCGTATTGATTTTACCAGGAAATCCTATGGCAGCTTATCTTTCTTGTTTTATTTTTGCTAAAAAAATCATTGATTTATTAAGTGGAAACCTAGATAATCCTTTAACATTTTACGCCAAAATGGGTATGGATTTAAAGCTTAAAAGTGGAAGAAATAATCTCATCTTAGGAAATTTAGAAAAAGATATTTTTACACCATTTAATGAAAACAAATTTGGCTCTGGTATGATACTTCCACTTATTAAAAGTGAGTTTTTACTTATAAGCGAAGAAAATACAAGCGAATTAAAAAAAGGTGATGAAATCACGCTTTTAAAAATATAATGTTTGTGTTTTTCACAAACATTAGCTTAATTTATCCTCATCGTCATGATCATGGATATATTGTTCATCATTGTCCAAGGTATCAACAAAACGCCCTATCCTTTCCCAGCGAACATTTTTATCTTTATCCCAAGAGAAATATACAAACCAAGGTTTACCTACTATCAAACTATAAGGAACAGAACCCCAAAAACGACTATCATAAGAATAATCGCGATTATCACCCATCATGAAATACTCATTTTCAGGTACATCAAAAACATAAGCATTTCCGCCGCTAAAACCTATATGATTTCCAAGTTCTTTAATATAAGTTGGAGACATAGCAAAATCACCTATGCTAAGAAAGCGCAAGATATCACTTTCTATATCTTTTTTTGGATCATAATGAATACCTTTTTGTTTATAAGGTTCTTTTACATAAATTTGCCCTCCAAGAGTAACAAGATCATTTGGATAATGTTCTTTCATAAAATCATCACCTTCATGCATTCTCACATAAAGTGTTTTATTTGCGTAAACCATCCTATCTCCTCCTGTACCTACACAACGCTTTACAAAGTGTTCTTTTTCATTTCTAGGGTTTCTAAAAACAACTATATCTCCTCTTTGTGGCCCTTGTGCTTTTATCAAATGTCCATTTTTATTAAAATCCGGCAAAACAGGAATTTCCAACCAAGGAATATGAGGAGTTGGGATACCATAGCTAAATTTTTTAACAAATAAAAAATCCCCCACTAATAAGGTGTTTTTCATAGAACCAGAAGGAATAACAAAAGCTTGTATAAAGAAAAAAATCACCAAAAGAACAATAACTACAGTTCCAGTCCAAGACTGCGAAAATTTATATAATCTCTTTAAAATTTCCATAGATTTTCCCTAATTAAGTCTATTTTTAGCAGATTTAACTGTGTTTTCTAAAAGCATGGCTATAGTCATAGGACCTACTCCACCTGGAACAGGAGTTATATAACTAGATTTTTTAGATACCTCTTCAAAATCTACATCTCCAACTATCTTTCCACTTTCAAGACGATTGATTCCAACATCAACAACAATCACTCCTTCTTTTACCATATCTGATCGAAGTAAATTCACACAACCTGCTGCTACTATAATCAAATCAGCCTGTCTAGTATAAAGGCTCAAATCTTTGGTTTTAATATGACAAACGCTTACTGTAGCTCCAGCGTTTAAAAGCATAGTAGCCATAGGACGACCTACTATATTTGAAGCACCTATAATAACAGCGTCTTTTCCTTCTAAATCAACTTCATAAGCCTTTAAAAGCTTCATAACTCCAAGTGGAGTACAAGGCAAAAACCCACTTTCTAAGCCTAAATTTAAATATCCTACATTAATAGGATGAAAACCATCAACATCTTTACTACTTATAATACTTTCAAGTATTAAATCTTTACAAATATGATCAGGTAAGGGAAGCTGAACCAAAATTCCATGAACACTATCATCGTGATTTAAGGTATTAATCAATGCCAAAAGTTCATTTTGTGTAGTATTTTCATTAAGATGATAAACTAAAGATTTAATTCCACATTCTTCACAGGCTTTAGCCTTAGATTTTACATAAGTTTGACTTGCAGGATTATCTCCAACTAAGATAACAGCTAAACAGCTTTCAATCCCTTTGCTTTTCAAAAATTGATTTTTTTCTTTTAATTCTTCTTTGATTTTTGCGCTTAAAGCTTTACCATCAAGTAAAGTCATTATTTTCCTTCTATAAATTTAATCACTTTTTTAAAGTAAAAATTGTATCATATTAAAACTTCATTAACAAGGTGAAACTTTGAAAATTGTTTTAATGTTTTTTTTATTTAATATCAGTCTTTTTGGTGCTGATTTTATTACTCTTAAAGAATACTCTAAAATGCTTTATGAAAATCCAAGAGGCATTAGTTGTAAAGAATGTCATGGAGCAGATGGAAGCGAACAAATTTTAGGATATTATATGAAAAATGGTATTAAAACAGCTTATAAAGTTCCAAGTATACAAAATCTTAGTTTTGAGAATTTTAAAAATTCTCTTAATCAGAGTAAAGACGCAAAATCAATCATGCCAAATTACTCTTTAACAAATGATGAAATTGTAACTTTATATAATTACATCAAGCAATTTAGCAAGGAAGAAAAATGACAAACAAAAAAGCTTTTAAAGAAGCGTGTAAATTCATCGCAGGTGGTGTAAATTCTCCAGTTCGTGCTTTTGCAAATGTTCAAAGTGAGCCAAAATTTATTTCCCATGGAAAAGGTGCTTATATTTTCGATATAGATGGAAATTCTTATATAGACTATGTTCAAAGCTGGGGGCCTTTACTTTTTGGACATTGCGATAAAGATATACAAAAAGCTTGTCAAAAAGCACTTCATAAAGGTTCAAGTTTTGGAGCTCCAACTTTATTAGAAACTGAACTTGCCAAGCTTGTTTTATCTGATTTTCCTCATTTAGAAAAGATCCGCTTTGTAAGTAGCGGAACAGAAGCAACCATGAGTGCTATTCGTCTTGCCCGTGGTTTTACTAAAAAAGATAAAATTTTAAAATTTGAAGGATGTTATCACGGGCATTCTGATTCATTATTAGTGAGTGCAGGAAGTGGTGCTGCTACTTTTAACTCTCCTAGTTCTTTAGGTGTTTTAGAAGATGTAGCTAAACACACTTTAGTAGCAAAATATAATGATATAAATAGCGTTAAAGAACTTTTTGAAAAAAATAAAGATATTGCATGTGTTATCATTGAGCCTATTGCTGGAAATATGGGGTTAGTTCCAGCTAAACAAGATTTTTTAGAAGAACTTGCTAAGATCTGTAAAAACAATCAAACTCTGCTGATTTTTGATGAAGTAATGAGTGGATATAGAGCATCTTACCTTGGTTCCTATGGAATCAATCATATCCAAGCAGATATAATTACTTTTGGTAAGGTAATAGGAGGCGGTCTACCTGCAGCAGCATTTGCTTCTAGAGCTGAAATTATGAATATTTTAAGTCCTTTGGGTGGAGTCTATCAAGCAGGAACTTTAAGTGGAAATCCCTTGGCAATGGCTGCAGGCATAGCAAGTCTTACAAAAGCCAAAAAGAAAACCAAGCTTTATGACAAGCTTGGAAAATTAGCAAAAAAACTTACCCAAGGAATGAAAAAATTAGCAGATGAAAAAGGACTTCCGCTACAAGTTTGTCATGTAGGTTCTATGTTTGGATACTTTTTCACCAAAAATCCTGTATCAAACTACCAAGATGCATTAAAATCTGATCTAGCATTATTTTCAAAATTTCACAAAAATATGCTTGAAAATGGAATTTATTTAGCGCCTTCTCAATTTGAAACAGGCTTTATATGTTCAAAAATGGATGATAAAATTGTAGATACAACATTAGAAGCTGTTAGGGAAAGCTTTAAAAGAATATGAGCAATATTTCAAAAGAAGAAAAAAATCACTTAGAAAATTCCAACAGCAAAAGACAAAAAATCATTCGCAAAACTCTTGAAGCTGCGGATGGTTTAAGTCTTGGCATCTCTATGGTTGTTGCTGTATTTATAGGTGTGGGAATAGGATATTTACTTAAAAAATTTACTCCTTATCCTTGGCTTTTTTGGCTTGGAGTTTTTTGGGGGATCAGTGCTGCCATACTTAATGTTTACAAAGCTTATAAAGTTCAAGTAAAAAGCTATGAAGAATTTAAAGAAAGAGATGAGTTGATCAAAGAAAAAATTCAAAAAGAAAAGAATAAATAATGGAACATAAAAAAGCTCTATTTTGTATTTTTGCCATTATTCATTTATTTTTTTGGATCATATTTTCATTATTAAATCATTTTAAATTAGATACATTTTTAAGCTATGAAATAGCTTTTTTTAGTGTTTTATTGATTATTTTTGCTTCTTATTTAAATTATAAAAAAGTCATTATAAAAAAATCAAAAAATTATGAAAAAGATTTTAATTTCATTTCATCGCTTTTTATCAAAAAAAAACAAAATTTATCAAAAATTATTCATTTTAAAGTTCTAAAAGACGATTTAAAGCCAAATATTAAAGAGAAAATCCATTTTTTTACTATGTTTTTTACTCTCTTTAAATTGATGGCTTATGTAATATTGGTTGCTGGATTTTTATTTTTACATCGCCAAGATAAATTAGATATCTTTGCTTATATTTGTGGAATTTCATCCTTGCTAGTTTGTGTGTTTATTTTTATTTTATATATAAAAAAGTATGAGTCCAAAAAAAATTATTAAATCAATGACAGCACTTTTTGCTGGTATGGCATTTTTATTTGCAGGTAATGCCTTGATAGTAAGCTCTATAGGTGTTATATTAAAAGAAAACGGAGAAAGTTCTTTAGCTGTTGGAGTAGTAAGTTCTTGTTTTTTTATAGGCGCTCTTGTTGGAACCATCAGTGCTCATAAAATTATTTCTCGTATAGGTCATATACGCTCTTTTGGGCTATTTGGGGCTATTTTTGGAATTTCAGCTATGCTTCATACAGTAAGCGAAAATCTTATTTTTTGGGCTGTTTTAAGATTTTTCATAGGAATTTGCTACTATGGTCTTTTAATGGTCATAGAATCATGGCTTAATGAAAAAAGCAAAAATGCCATTCGATCTAGAATTTTAGGTTTTTATGAAATTGTTTTTTATCTTGCATTTGGTATTGGAGTTTTAATCATAGCGTTAAATTTAAGCAAACATAGTGTATTTATCCTCAGTGCAACTTTAATTTTACTTTCATCTTTACCTTTAAATCTAATTAAAATCAAAGAACCTGTTTTGCCCGCATCAAGTCCTATTTCTATACCTAAAATTTTTGATATAGCTCCTTTAGCTATCGTCACAAGCTTTATAGCCGGAATGCTTATAAATGGCTTTTTTTCTATGGCATCTTTATTTATACTTTTGCAAGGTTTTGATACAAAAGCGGTTTCTTATTTTATATTTTGTGGGGTTTTAGGTGGTTTTATTGCACAAACCATCATAGGAACTATTTCAGATAAACTTGGTCGCAAATTTGCCATTATCACTTGCGCAAGCATAGGATTTATCACTATGCTTATATTTATCTTTTTTAAACTTCATTTGTATATGCAATATTTTTTAGGAATTACTCTTGGTATAGGAATATTTTGTTTATATGCTTTAGCACTTGCTAGAGCAAATGATGTTTTAGTAAGCAAAAATAAAGGCGTAGAGTTAGGTCGTGGGGTTCTTTTTTGCTATTCTTTGGGCTCTTTGTTTGGCCCTTTAATTTTAGGTTTTTTAATGCAATACTTTGAAATCAAAGGTTTTATATGGTTTTATATAGTTTCTTTAGCATTTTTAATTCTTTTTGCTATCAATAAACCAAATATTTTAAATAAAAAATTTAAGAAAAAGCCTGGAAATATGGTGATATTTGATGATTAATACTCAACTAGCAAGTCAAATTGCCAATACGCAAAAAAATGATTTAAAAGTAGATAACTCTACTTCAAAAGATAAAACAAATTTAAAGGACAATCCAAAAGAAGCACTTGCGCAAGCTTTAAAGCAAAATTTAGGTTTAAGCAAGGACGCTAGCAGTGAAGAAATACTAGCAAAATTTGTTCAAAATGAAACAGGCACCAAATTAAAAGAACTTGTTAATAAACTTTTAGATCAAATCAATGCTCAAAAAAACCCCGATTCCCCTGTGCTTAAACAAGGAAAAAATTTAAATTTAGCTCCTAATTTTGCTAATGAATTAAAAACTTTAAGCACAGAACTTGCAAAAAGCGATACTTTTACACAAGTTTTAGACAGATTAAATCAAATTTTAAAACCTGCCAGTGAAATAAAAAACAACAACTTAGCTCCTTTGTTTAAAAATTCAGGCGTATTTTTAGAAGCTAAATTAAAAGATGCCCTAAACGAAGAATTGCTGCCCAAAAGTTTTCACTCTCTTTTAAGTACAATCAAAGGTCTTAGTAGTGAAAAACTAAGTATTCAGATAGCCCAACTTGCAAATGCAAATTTAAACCCAAAAGACACTTTAAAAGAATTAAAAAATATTATTAATTCTAGCAAAAATGAAAATAAGCAAATTTTAAATCAAAGTTCTTTTAAAGCACTTTTAAATTTAAGTTCTAAATTGGAAAATTTTAAAAATTATATAAGTAAAAATCCCAGTCATGCTCAAGAAAAAATCACCCCTATGGCTAATAAAATTTTAAAAGAATTAAATTCCATCAAAAATGATTTTTTCAAAGCTCTTAATAAGCCAGAAAATTTAATGATAAAAGATCCAAACATCCTTAAGCAAACTGCTACCGCCTTTGAAAAACTTGAAAATACTTTAAAAAATATACTAGGCAATCAAGCTTCTAAAATACAAGATAAAGAAAATATTTTAGAAAATCTTTTAAGTAACAAAGAAAATATCAAAGAAGAAAAACTTAATCATAACACAAAAAACCAAGATGAAGAAAAACATATAAAAGCATCAAAAGAAGAAAATCTCACAGATGATACCAAGCAAGATTCAAAATTAGATTCTGATATAAAAACCCACGAAGAAGATACCCAAGATACAAAAAATGATATTCAAAACAATGAAACAGAAAATAATCCAGACAATGATATAAAAAATTCTACTCCAAACCAAGAAAAAATTAAAGATGAAAAACAAGAAAAATCAAAAGAAAATATCAAAGAAAATCCAAAATTTTATGAAACAAAAACAGAAAACAAAACTTCAATCAATACAAATAATCCTAACACAAACAATATGCAAAATTTAAATAATTCTCAAAATATTCAATCTAACAATAACCAAACTATGCAAAATATTTTTAAAAATCAGGAATTTATAAAACAAAATATTGTAAAAAATTTAGCATTTAATGTAGAAAATTTAGATCTAGAACAAGTGCAAGATTTAAGTAAAAATTTAAGCAATCTTTCTCGTAGACTTAATGAAAGCTTAAAAGAACTTGAACCTTATACTCAAAATGCCAAACTGAATCAAGCAGAACTTAAAAATCTCGAACACAAACTCAATCTTTCTACCAAAGATCTAGCGCAAATTAAACCAAAAACAGAACAAGATATAGCTGAATCTTTACATCATGATGTAAAATCAACACTTTTGCAAATTTCAAATTTAGCTAAAAATGAAGGCAATGAAGCTATATATAATCAAGCTAATCGTCTTTTAGCGCAAATTGAAATCAATCAGCTTATGTCTTTAGCTAATGATTCTATCAATACTTATCTGCCTTTTTCTTGGGATGATTTAAATGATTCTAAAATTATGTTTAGACGCGGAAAAAAGGATAAATTTTTTGCTCAAATTAAACTCGAATTTGCAAAACTTGGGGATTTGGAAATTCTTATTTCTTTAAATAATGAAAAATATATAGATATTAATATTATGGCAGAAAATATTGAATTTAGAAAAACCATCTATGAAAATGCCCATGAGCTTAAAAGAAATATCAATAAAGCAGGACTTTTAAGTGCAAATTTCTTTGTAGGTGATATCATAAGAAGTAAATTTGATACTAGAAATATGAAAAATTTAGATCTTGAAATGGGTATGGATAAAAAAGTATGAGCAAAATCAAAAGATCGATTAAAAAAGCTGTAGCTCTAGGCTATCAAAAAGAAAAAAACTCTGCCCCAAAAGTGCTTGCAAGTGGCAAAGGTGAAAGTGCTGCTAAAATTATTTCTTTAGCCAAGGAACACGGAGTTCCCATTAAAGAAGATGAAGATTTAATAGAAATTTTAAGCAAGCTTGACTTAGGTGATGAAATTCCACCTAATATGTATAAAGCTGTAGCTGAAGTTTTTGCCTTTATCTATCAAATGGCAAATAAAACTCCTAAAAACTAATCCGCTATTTTTTCTCCAAATTTAATACCCTGCCCTGCTTTTAAATTAAAAGTTAAAAGTCCTTTTTGAGAGATTAAAACTATAGTAGAACCCAGTTCAAAATTTCCTAGTTCTTCGCCTTTTTTTAGATTTAAATTTTCATATTTTCTAGTAAAATTATGAGAAATTTTAGCATTGGTTTGTATGCTTATATCAAAATTAAAACGCATTTTTCCTACATTTTGCGCTCCTACAAAAACAAGCCAAAAAATACCTTTTTCATTTTGACATTTTAAACTCACTCTTTCATTTTTTACATACAAATTACTAATGCGTTCTAAATGCTTTTCATTTACACTATAAAGGGCGCCACTTGTGTAAGTTGCACTCAAAATTTGCATATCACAAGGGCTGTGATAACGATGATAATCTTTTGGAGAAAGATAGATATTGACATAATCAAGCCCATTTTTAAGCTCATCTTTTTCAAAGCTATCTTTTAAAAGCTCCTCAACGCTATAAGTATGCCCTTTTATAGAAAAAGCAAAATGTTCTTCATTTGCCAAAAAAGTACTTCCACACTCTAAAATTTTACCATCACTTGGACTGATAAAACCTTCTTCAAGTTTCCTTGGAATGTGAAAAGTTCTTGTAAAAAGAGCATTTAAACTCTCGTATTCACAAGGAGCTTTAAATTCACTCATATCGATATTAAAATACTTAACATAATTTTCATTAATAACTTTTTGTATCATTTTGGGAAATTTAATCCCCGCTACAAAACCAAAAAGCCTCGAACTTTCTTTTGAAAAACTCATTTTTTTCCTTTTAAATTTAAAATCACTATTTCACTCGGAGCAAAAACTCTAAGACTTGGCCCCCAAAATCCTGCTCCACTACTCACATAAAGCTTAGTTTTTTCTCCTAAATCATAAAGCCCATGAACAAAACCTTGCTGAAGTTTAACTAAAAACATAAAAGGGAAAATTTGCCCTCCATGCGTATGCCCACTTAAAACAAGGTCAAAATCACTTAAATCATAAAGTAAAGCTGTTTTGGGTTGATGTGTGAGTAAAATACTAGCTTTACTTGTATTTAAATCCACTTTTATTCTTGCTAAATCAGGAGCATATAAACCCTTATCAAGTCCGGCTAAATCTCCAAGTCCAGCAATATTTATAAAACCTAAATCTAAATTTTGATTGACTAAAATTTTCATATTAGTATGTTTTCTAAGTAAATCCAAAACTTTATTGATACCATGATAATACTCATGATTTCCCAAGGCATAAAAAGTTCCATAAGTGGAATTAAAATCATTAAGTTTTGAGATGTAATTTTTTAAATCTTTAGGATTAGTATCAATCAGATCTCCTACTATTACAACCATATCAGGACTTTGCAAATTCACTTTAGTGATGAGCTTATCTAAAAAATTTTCATGCAAATTTTTACCCAAATGTATATCAGTAAGCATGACAATTTTTAAATCTTGTTTAAGATTTGGTATTTCAACATCAACACTCTTTACTTCAGGTGTTTTTAGAGCATTATTTATACTTATATAAATTAAAAACACACTTAAAACTATAAGAGAAAGCTCAAAAATCAAACGCAAAATAAGATTATATTTTTTATCTCTTTTACCCATAAGAGCTAAAATCAATTTAATAAAATCCCAAGCTAAAGTCATAAAAAACAAACAATAAGTCGGCGCATAAAGCATGGCTAAAATTTCATACCAAGTATCACTTAAATATTCATCTCTACGAAATATTAAAAACACAGCTTGGGCTAAAAAAAGCACAATAAAAATAAAGGCAAAAATTTTATAAAAATACTTGAAAAGAGTAATTTTCTTGATTAATCTTTTATAAATATAAACATTTGCTAAGCCAAAAATCAATAATACAATGAAAGAAAAAATTAAAAATATCATAAAAGTATTATAACCAAGTAAAATTAAATATCCGTATAAATTTTTCTGTTATAATAAACTTTTAAATAATTTTAAAGGCTATAAAATGTACCGTTTTGCACCTTCTCCCACAGGTGATATGCACATAGGAAATTTACGCGCAGCAATTTTTAACTATATCTGTGCAAGACAAAAAAATATGGATTTTATCTTACGTATTGAAGATACTGATAAGGCTAGAAATATAGCAGGAAAAGAAGAAGAAATCAAAGAAATTTTAAATCTTTTTGGTATTTCATGGCAGCATTACTATATACAAAGTGAAAATTTAAAATTCCATCGCCAAATGGCTTTAAAACTTGTAAGTGAAAAAAAAGCTTTTGCTTGTTTTTGTACTGAAGAAGAACTTGAAGCAAAAAAAGAGCTAGCTAAAAAACAAGGTAAAGCTTATCGCTACGATGGCACTTGTGAAAAACTAGCCGATATCGATGTTTTAGAATGTGAAAAACCCTTTGTTATCCGTCTTAAAAAACCTACTCACACTATGAAATTTACAGATTTTATCAAAGGTGAATTAAGTTTTAAACCTGAAAACATAGACTCTTTTGTGATTATGAGAACGGATAAAACTCCAACTTATAATTTTGCTTGTGCGGTTGATGATATGCTTGAAAATGTTACTTGTATTATACGCGGAGAAGATCATGTTTCAAACACTCCAAAACAAGAACATATCCGCGCAAGTTTAGACTATAATAAAGCCATAACTTATGCGCACTTGCCTATCATTTTAAACGAAGAAGGTGTTAAAATGAGCAAAAGAGAAGCACATTCTTCTGTAAAATGGCTACTTGAAAGTGGAATTTTACCTAGTGCAATCGCAAATTATCTGATCATGCTAGGCAATAAAACTCCTTGTGAAATTTTTACCTTAGAAGAAGCTATAAAATGGTTTGATATTTCTAAAGTTTCAAAAGCTCCCGCAAGATTTGATCTTAAAAAACTCTTACAAATCAATCGTGAACATATCAAAATGATCAAAGATGATGAGCTTAATAAAATTTTAGATTTAAACAAAGATCTTGCACAACTTACTAAATTTTACACTCAAGAAGCAAGCACCATAAAAGAACTTAAAGAAAAAATGCGAGCTATTTTTAGCACAAAAGACTTTGGCGAGTTTGAAGTAGAATGTAAAATTTTAAAAGAACTCTTAAAAGATATTGAACTTTTTGAAAACTATGAAGATTTTAAAAATGAACTTTTAAGCAAAAGCGACTTAAAAGGTAAAAAATTTTTCATGCCTTTAAGGATAATTTTAACAGGAAATATTCACGGACCTGAGCTTAGCGATCTTTATCCTTATATTAAAAATTTTATTCACGAATTAGCAAGGATTTAACTATGGTTATAGACTCTTTTATTATTTCTATTTTTCAAGTACTACAAATTGTCATTAACATTTATACTTGGATTATTATCATCACAGCACTTTTAAGCTGGGTAAACCCTGATCCTTATAATCCCATAGTGCAAATTTTATATAAATTAAGTTATCCTGCTTACGCCTTAGTTAGAAAAATTCCAACACGCATTGGTAATATTGATCTTGCACCTTTGATTATAGTCTTAGCATTGCAGTTTCTTGGTATTTTTCTTGGGAATATCTTAAGGAGTATATTGTGATAAAAAAAATACTCATTTTTTTATTTATTTTTTCAAGTTTAAATGCTACACAATATAGCATAGAAAAACTCAAAAAAGAAGAAAATTCACTTGCTAAGGATTATTATATTTATAGGCTTTTAGAAAAAAATAAAATCAGTAAAAAAGATGCACAGGATTTAAATTCTCATATTTTTCGCTATATAGGAAAAATTAAATCCGAACTTGAAAAAATCATTCCTTTAAAGCCTTATATCAACCCAAAATATGCTAAATGCTATACCTATACAGCAAATACTATCTTAGATGCAAATTTAACTTGTCAAAGTGTGCGCTTAAATTCATTAGTTTTTATAGCAAGTTTAAATTCCAAAGACCGAACTACTTTAGCTCAAACCTTTAAAAATCAAAGACCTGATTTGACAAATTTATTGCTAGCTTTTAATACTTCTGATCCTATGAGCTATATAGCACAAAAAGAAGATATTAATGGTTTTTTTAAACTTTATAATTATTCTAAAAAATACGACTTAGATTTAAATACAAGTTTAGTCAATAAACTACCAAACCACATTGGTTTTAAAGATTTTGCACAAAATATTATTATTAAAAAAGAAAATCCAAAATTTAGACATTCTATGCTAGAAATAAATCCTGAAAATGTAAGTGAAGATTCTGCTTTCTATTTAGGAGTCAATGCCTTAACTTATGATAAAACAGAGCTTGCTTATGACTTTTTTAAAAAGGCGGCACAAAGTTTTAAATCGCAAAGCAATAAAGACAATGCTATATTTTGGATGTGGTTGATTAAAAACAATGAAGAAGATTTAAAAACTTTATCGCAAAGTTCTTCTTTAAATATTTATAGTCTTTACGCAAAAGAACTTACTAACACACCTTTTCCAAAGATAGAAAGCCTTAATCCAAGCAAGAAAAAAAATAATTTTAATATGCAAGATCCTTTTGCTTGGCAAAAAATAAACAAACAAATTCGCGATGCTAACGCAAGTCAACTAGATGTCTTGGCAAAAGAATTTGACACACAAGAAACCTTGCCTATTTATGCTTACATATTAGAACGCAAAAATAATTTTAAAAAACATTATTTTATAATGCCTTATTATGACAATATAAAAGACTATAATAAAACAAGACAAGCTTTAATTTTGGCTATTGCCAGACAAGAAAGTCGTTTTATTCCAACTGCTATTTCAGTTTCTTATGCTTTAGGCATGATGCAATTTATGCCATTTTTAGCCAATCACATAGGGGAAAAAGAATTAAAAATTCCAAATTTCGATCAAGATTTTATGTTTAAACCTGAAATAGCATATTACTTTGGAAATTATCATCTAAATTACCTTGAATCACGTTTAAAATCTCCACTTTTTGTCGCTTATGCTTATAATGGTGGTATAGGATTTACTAACCGTATGCTTGCAAGAAATGATATGTTTAAGACGGGTAAATTTGAACCTTTCTTGTCTATGGAGCTAGTTCCTTATCAAGAAAGCCGAATTTACGGAAAAAAAGTTCTAGCTAATTATATTGTGTATCGACATCTTCTGAACGATAGTATAAAGATTTCGGATATTTTTGAAAATTTAATTCAAAACAAGGCAAATGATCTAAACAAATCTTAGCTACAAGCCTAGTCTCTTCCTTGACACTAGGAAGAGATACTTTAAAATAATCAGTATAGTTATTTTGTATTATATATTTTAAATACTCATCATCCAGTTTTTCAATATTGGCTTTTTTATTATTGATAAAAACTTCTAAATTTTGAATTTTTAATGTATTTGGAATAAAAGACAAGGCCAATACATCATCTTTAATTATCTTGTCTAGAATTGGGTTTAAATAAGACATGGTTACAATGGCATTAATCTTATCTTGTGTGATTTTGTATTTTTGAGTAAACATTAAAGTTTGAGATTTTAAATTTGTATCCACAATCGCCTGATCTTTTAAAGAACAAGCTCCAAGCAAAAAAGCACCTAAAATTACACTATAAATTTTCATTCTTTTTCCATATTTTTTAGTATTATTGTAGCCTTTTAACCCTATTTTTTGGTTTAAAAAGATATAATTTTACAAAAAAATTAAGAGTATATTTTATGAAACAACTTATCATAGCTTTTAGCGGGCCTTCAAATTCAGGAAAAACTACACTCATCACCAAAATAGCTGATAATTTTTTGCAACAAAATTTAAAAGTTTTAATCATTAAACATGATCCTGCCGATAAAGCTCAATTTGATTTTAGCGGTAAAGATAGTTTTAAATTTTTTCAAAGCGGAGCTGAAGTCATGGTTTTAAGCCCTACAAGAACAACTTTTTTTTCTCATGAAAATAGAGATATTTTAAAAGCTTTAAAATTAAGCCCTGATTTTGACATTTGTTTGGTTGAAGGATTGAAAACTCTTGATTTACCACGCATTAGCGTATTTTGCAAAGAAATTGATGAAAGTTATTTTACTTTTTCAAACGCCATTGCAAGCTATGAAAAAATTTCTCACCCTTATCTTACTTGGCTTGATTTAAACGATATACAAGCTATTTGTCAATATATACTTAAAAATGCTAAAAATTTACAAGGAGAATTATAAAATGCAAGAAGTGATTTCTTATATACAAAAAGCTGTTTTAGAAATTTCTAACGCTTTAAAATTTCCCGATACAAGCTACAGTCAAAATCAAAATTTTACAGGCGATACCCAACTCAAATTTGATGTTTTAAGCGATGAAATCATCACAAAAACCCTAAGTCAATGTTCAAGCATTAAAGCCATCATAAGTGAAGAAAAAGACGAAATTTTAACGCTTAATAAAAAAGCAAATTTTATCGTAGCTTATGATCCTTTAGACGGTTCTAGCTTAATGGATGTTAATTTTGCTATAGGTTCTATTTTTGCCATCTATGAAGAAAAAGCAAATGCCAAAAATTTAAGAGCTGCACTTTATAGTATGTATGGAGCGCGCTTAGAACTTGTGATTTGCAAAGATCAACCAAAACTTTATCGCCTAAATGCAAATAATGAATTTATTTTTATAAAAGATCTTAAAATGAATGAAAAAGGCAAAATTAATGCTACAGGCGGAACGCAAAAATTTTGGGAAGAAAAACACGCTAATTTTATCAAAAGTCTTTTTGATGAAGGATATCGCTTAAGATATTCTGGGGCTATGGTAAGCGATATCAATCAAATTTTATTAAAAGGGGGTGGGATTTTTAGTTATCCTGCAACACAAGATGCGCCTAATGGCAAACTTCGTGCTTTTTTTGAAGTCTTTCCTCTAGCCTTTATCATAGAAAAAGCAGGCGGAAAAACTACAAATGGAAAAAATCACTCCTTGCTTGAACTTGAATTTGATAAAATCCATGCGACAACTCCTTGTTTTTTTGGCTCAGAATATGAAATTTCAAAACTTTTAAAGGCTTACAATGAATGAAACTAGAGATGAATTTGAGCAAGATATGGATAAAAAGAAAGAAATTTTACTTTCATGTCAAAACTCAAAAAACCTAAACTCTTGTTATAATTGCAATGAAATTTTTAACTGCCAAACTAGAAAAAATTATGTTGATGCAGTCTATAATAGTATGTCTAAGGGTAAAACCGAAGGCGGATTTGACTTTTAAAGGAAAAAAATGCGTTATATTACAACACCAATTTATTATGTAAATGATGTACCTCATTTAGGTCATGCTTATACTACCATCATAGCCGATACTTTAGCAAGATTTTATCGTTTGCAAGGACATGAAACAAGATTTCTAACAGGAACAGATGAGCATGGACAAAAAATCGAAGAAGCTGCCAAACTAAGAAATTCCACTCCTCAAGAATATGCTGATAAAATCAGTTTTGAATTTAAAAAATTATGGGATGAATTTGAAATCACCTATGATATTTACGCAAGAACAACTGATACAAGGCATATTGAATTTGTTAAAGCTATGTTTTTAAAAATGTGGCAAAAAGGTGATATTTATAAAGATGAATACGAAGGACACTATTGTATTTCTTGTGAAAGCTTTTTTACTCAAAGTCAGCTTATCAATGATTGTTCTTGTCCAGATTGTGGCAAACAAACTAGAATTTTAAAAGAGGAAAGCTATTTTTTCAAACTTTCAAAATATCAAGATAAAATTTTACAATGGTATGAAGAAAAAGATCCCATCCTACCAAAAAACAAAAAAAACGAACTTATAAATTTTGTCCAAAGCGGCCTTAAAGATCTTTCCATTACAAGAACAAGTTTTGATTGGGGGATTAAACTGCCTCAAGAAATTAATGATGATAAACATATTATTTATGTATGGCTTGATGCACTTTTTATCTATATAAGTTCGCTTGATTTTCAAAGCAAGGGAGAAAATGCTAAATTTTGGCCTGCGCATGTGCATTTAGTAGGAAAAGATATCTTGCGTTTTCATGCCATTTATTGGCCAGCTTTTTTAATGAGCGTGGATTTGCCTTTGCCAAAATTTATAGGTGCACATGGCTGGTGGACTAAAGAAGGTGAAAAAATGAGCAAATCTAAAGGCAATGTTGTAAAACCTAAAGAAATAGTTGATGCTTATGGAAGCGAAGCTTTTAGATATTTCTTGCTTAGAGAAGTGCCTTTTGGTAATGATGGGGATTTTAGCGAAAATATGCTGATAAATCGTATCAATGCTGAACTTAGCAATGAATTTGGAAATTTACTTAATCGCATTATAGGCATGAGTACAAAATATGATCAAGGAAATATTTCAAAAGAAGGTGTTTTAAAATTTTACAATGCCGAACTAAATCAAGCAAAAGAACACTTAAATTTAGCGGTAGAATTTTTAGAAAACTTACAGTGTAATCGTTATTTAGAAGAACTTTTTAAAGCCTTAAGTGTGGCAAATTTAGCCATTAGTAAATACGAACCTTGGAATTTAATCAAAGAAAACAAACACGAACAAGCTAATGCTTTAGTGGCACTTTGTGCAAATATTTTAGCCAAAACAAGTCTTTTGCTAAGCCCTGCTCTACCAAAGTCTTGTCAAAAAGTAGCTTTGGCTTTAAATTTTGAAATTTCGTCTGTAAATTACGCAAAAATGATACTTGATAATGAACTTTTAGATTTTAAAGCAAATCCTTGTGAAGCTTTATTTCCAAAAGTAGAAAAAGCTCTTTTAAAACAAGAAATTAAAGAAGAACCCAAAAAAGAAGAAAGTCCTAAAATAAAAATCGATGATTTTGCAAAAATTGAAATCAAAGTTGCTAAGGTACTTGATTGTCAAAATATAGAAGGGAGTGAAAAACTTTTAAAATTTCAACTCGAACTTGACAATAAAGAGATCCGTCAAGTACTCTCAGGCATAGCAAAATACTATAAAGCCAGTGATTTAATCGGTAAACAAGTATGTGTTATAAGTAATCTTAAAAAAGCTAAAATTTTTGGACATGAAAGCGATGGTATGATACTTTCTGCAAAAAGCGGAGATAAACTTGTTTTAATCACCCCTGAACAACTTATACAAAACGGTTCCTTAGTAGGCTAAAATATGCAAATTAGCAATTTAGGCGAACTTTTAAACGCAACGCTCATTCATGAAGGTAGCGTTTTAAGTGTGGAAGGTTTTGCCATAAATTTAAACGAACTTAAAGCAGGCTTTGCTTTCTTTAATAACGATAAAAAAGAAATTGCCCAAGCTATAAAAAAAGGCGCTTATGCTATAATTACAGAAAATGACATTGCTATTGAAGATAAAGACATTTTTTACTTTAGAGTAGAAAATCTAGAACAAGCTCTTGTAAGATTTTTACGCTTTTTTTGTGAAGATAAAGAATGTGAATTTTTACTTTTTAAATCTTACGAACTAAGTCTTTGCAAGGCTTTTTATTTTAACATTTTAAAAGGAAATATTTTTGCTGATTTTGAAAAACTAATCAAAGCAAAAAAAGGTGAAATTTTTTGCTGCTGTGAAGAAAATTACTTAAATAAACTTTGTGCCTATTCTCATAGTCTAAAAGATGCTAATTTTACTTTATTATCGCGATCTAGCTTTTTTTTTACAACTTTGATTTGTGAAAATTTATATTTTAAAAATCTTAATTTGCCTTTTTTTTACGCAAATAGTTTTGCAAAAATTATTTCTTTTTTAAAAGAAAAAAATCAAAAAATAATATTTGACTTTAATAAGATTGATGATTTTAAAATTTATTTTATTGACGATAAATTTGAAATCACTCCTTTTGGTTCAAGCTCTCAAGCGTTTATTGTAAGTAACAACCAAAATACCTTTGAATTCTGGAAAGAAAAATTTAAAAACATAAAAGACTTTAAAATTGCTTCTAAAAATTCTTTATTTTGCGATTTTTCCTATAATCAGCTTTCAGATTTAAGAAAATTAAAAAATTTTAAATATTGTTTAATTCTTGAAAATTATGATATTTTTGAACAAGAATTTGAAAACAAAGAAAATCAAACCCCAAGCTTATTTTAAATTCACTCCTTCATTTTCAAGCAAAAATCTTTTTATTTCAAGCCCTCCATTATATCCTCCTATACCATTGCTTGCAATAACTCTATGACAAGGTATAAAAATAGGAATTTGATTTTTAGAATTTGCATTTCCGACAGCTCTAAAAGCTTTTGGATGATTGATTTTTTCTGCTATATCTTTATAAGTAGCTATTTTGCCATAAGGAATTTTCATTAAAGCCCTATAAACCTTTGATTCAAAGTCTGTACCTTGTATCAAAACAGGAATGCTAAATTTTCTAAGCTTATGAGTAAAATATAAATCAAGTTCATATTTTGCTAAGTCAAGCAAACTACAATTTTTTTCTGATCTTTTATTATCACAAAAATCGACTCTAGTTAAAAATTTTCCATCACTATGTAAAGATAGGTAACATAAAGGCATTTTATAATAAACTTTAAACATTTTTTATCCTTCAAAGAGCTACAATTATAATAAAAAATATTTAAGGAGTAGAAAATGTCTTTTATGCAAGAATACAATAAACTTGTTGAAGAAAGAGCCGCTTTGGGTATACCACCCCTTCCTTTAAATGCAAATCAAACTAAAGAACTTTGTAAACTACTTGAAAATGAAAATAATGAAAAGCTTGCAAATCTTTTAGAAAATAGAGTAAATCCTGGTGTTGATGATGCAGCTTTAGTAAAATGTGAATTTTTAGATTCTATACTTAAAGGCAAAATCAGTGCTCCAAATATAGACAAAAAAAGAGCCTTAAGAATGCTTGGAACTATGCTAGGCGGATATAATGTTAAAGTTTTAATCGATGCTTTAAAAGATGAAAACATAGCCAAAGATTCTGCAGAAGTGTTGAAAAATATTATTTTTGTACATGATAATTTTCATACCATAGCTGAACTTAGCAAAAACAATCCACACGCTAAGGAAGTTTTACAAAGCTGGGCAAATGCGGACTGGTTTAACAAAAAAGAAAAATTACCTCAAGTGATTAAATGTATAGTTTTCAAAGTAGCAGGCGAAACAAATACCGACGATCTAAGCCCTGCAGGAGATGCTTTTACAAGAAGCGATATTCCTTTGCATGCAAATGCCATGCTAAAAGTAAGACAAGCAGGATCCTTAGAAAAAATCAAAGAGCTTAAAAAAAGCGGTCGCGAAGTAGTTTATGTAGGTGATGTTGTAGGAACAGGTTCAAGTAGAAAATCAGCAATAAATTCTATACAATGGCACTTAGGAAAAGAAATAGAAGGTGTGCCAAACAAGCATAGCGGTGGTATAGTAATGGGTTCAACTATAGCACCGATTTTCTTTAACACTGCTCAAGATAGCGGGGCTTTACCTATCATCTGTGATGTAACAAACTTAGAAATGGGCGATGAGTTTGAAATTCATCCTTATGAGGGAAAAATCATAAAAAATGGCTCTACAATCGCAGAATTTACACTCAGTCCAAACACTCTCTTAGATGAAGTTAGAGCAGGAGGAAGAATCCCACTTATCATAGGTCGCGGGCTTTGTACTAAGGCTAGAGAATTTTTAGGAATGGAAAGTGAAAATATCTTTACCAAACCTGAACAACCTAAATCTTCAAGCGGTGGTTATACCTTGGCTCAAAAAATGCTAGGTCGTGCCTGTGGAGTTGAAGGCGTACGTCCAGGTATGTATATAGAACCTATAACTTTAACTGTAGGCTCTCAAGATACCACAGGTCCTATGACTAGAGATGAAATTAAAGAACTTGCAAGCCTAGGTTTTAATGCAGACTTTGTGATGCAAAGCTTTTGCCATACAGCTGCTTATCCAAAAGTAAGCGATTCAAATTTACATAAAACCTTGCCCAATTTCATGACAAGTCGTGGTGGGGTAAGTTTAAAACCAGGTGATGGGGTTATTCACTCTTGGCTTAATCGTTTTGTATTGCCAGATACCGTAGGAACGGGTGGGGATTCTCACACACGCTTTCCTATAGGAATTTCTTTCCCTGCAGGAAGTGGACTTGTGGCTTTTGCTGCAGTTACTGGTTCTATGCCTTTAAATATCCCTGAAAGTGTTTTAGTGCGTTTTAGCGGGGAATTACAAGCTGGAGTTACCTTAAGAGATTTGGTTAATGCTATACCTTATTATGCAATCAAACAAGGACAACTTACCGTTGAAAAGAAAAATAAGAAAAATATTTTTGCAGGAAAAATTTTAGAAATAGAAGGCTTGCCAAACTTAAAAGTCGAACAAGCTTTTGAACTTAGTGATGCAAGTGCTGAAAGATCTGCAGCTGCTTGTAGTGTGGATTTAAGCATAGAAAGTGTAAGCGAATATATCAAATCCAATATTTCTTTAATTGAAGCTATGATAGAAGCAGGATATGAGAATAAAGCTACCCTTGCTAGAAGGGCTGAAAAAATGAGAGAATGGCTTAAAAACCCTACTCTTTTAAGAGCAGATAAAGATGCAAAATACGCTTATATTATAGATATTAACCTTAATGACATTAAAGAGCCAATCCTAGCTTGTCCAAATGACCCTGATGATGTAGCAACCTTAAGTGAAATTTTAGCCGATGATAAGCGTCCAAAAAATATAGATGAAGTTTTTGTAGGTTCTTGTATGACAAATATAGGACATTATAGAGCTTTGGGAGAAATTTTAAAAGATAAAGGCATACTTAAAACCAGACTTTGGGTAGTGCCTCCAACAAAAATGGATAAAGCACAACTTACCAATGAAGGTTATTACAGCATCTTTGGTGCAGCAGGTGCTAGAATAGAAGTTCCTGGTTGTTCTTTATGTATGGGTAATCAAGCTAGAGTAAATGATGGAGCTGTAGTTTTCTCAACTTCTACAAGAAATTTTGACAACCGTATGGGAATGGGTGCTAAAGTATATTTAGGCAGTGCAGAACTTGCGGCAGTTTGTGCGATTTTGGGTAAAATTCCAAGCAAGGAAGAATACTTACAAATTGTCAGCGAAAAACTAAGTGATGAGCATAAGGCAAATATCTATAGATATTTAAATTTTAATGAGATTGAAAATTTCAAACTTGAAAATTAATTCAAATTTAATACTTATTTGGATTAAATAACAAAATTAAAATTTTCAAAGGAAAAATATTGAAGTTATTATTCACTTCCTTTTGTTGTTTTGCAAGTTTAATGGCTAGCGATGCCATTAACTGCGACAACATTAAAAATAATAAAACATTGCTAAATAAAAGTTCAAATTTAGATTATTTAAATATAGCTTCAAGCTGTAAAGAATCTTTAAAAAATCAAGATTTTACAAAAAAACTCTATGCGATTTCCAATGAAATTCGCGGAAGCAATAGCTCTTGTAATGGTGTGGCTTATTTGCCCAAATTACAACAATTTGATTTTTTATTATTAAAAATAGCTATCGATCCCATCGCTTATCAAAAAACTTTAGATACACCCGAAAATTTAGAAAAAAAATATGATATTTTAAAATCTTATTTTAGATATTGGGCATATCAAAGTATAGGAAATTTTAGACTTTACAAAGCTTTTTGGAAAGAATATAACAATGCTATAGAACCTTTAGAAAAGTATTTTGAAAGTAATTTTAATTTTGACAAAGGTAGTAATATTTACTATACTAGCAATACCTTAAACGAATTTTTAAATTGGGCTGTTGGTGAAACAAAAATTTACAAAGACATTAGTCCTTTAGCAAAAATCATGTCAAATAAAAATTATTCAGTATCTTATATACAAGATTTTATTTTTTCAAATAATCCAAGCCAAGATGATCTTACGATAGCCTTGCAAGCAGCGCTTCTAAATCAAAGAGAAAAAGAAATTTTAGAACTTTTGATTCGTTTTGGTGCTAGGATTGACGAAGGTTATGAAAGTGCTATTTTTTACGCATTGGAAAATTATGAAAATACAAATTTTTTAATCCAAAATGGAGCGAATGTTAATCAAGCCAATGCCTTTGGTAAAACCCCACTTTTTTATGCCATAGAGTTTAATCGCCTTGATATCATAAAACTACTTCTTGATAATGGAGCAAATTTTAATCAAAAATATATTAATAACAATGAAAAATTAGCATTAAGTGCGAACATAGGTTCAAATACGCCTTATTTTATTACATTTTGTGCTCTAGAGCACACTTCAAAAAATGTTTTAATGCATGCTGCAGCCTATGGAAATGTTGAAATTTTAAAACTTCTTATTTCAAAAGGAGCAAATTTTAATGCTGTTGATGATCTTGGTTTTAATGCGCTTGACTTTGCACTATCAGCAGGTAAAAAAGAAAATGCTGATTATCTAAAAAGCTTGGGTTTAAAAGCAAATGAAAATCTATTTTACGGAGATAGTTTAGAATGAAAACCGCATTTATTACAGGAGCTAGTTCAGGTTTTGGTAGAGCTTGTGTTGAAGCTTTTATACAAGAAGGCTACAAAGTAATCGCCCTTGCTAGACGCAAAGAGCGTCTAGAAGAGCTAAAAAATGCTCATAAAGATAAGATTTACACCCTTTGCATAGATGTAAGAAATCAAAAAGAAATCTTTGGGGCTATTGAAAATTTACCTAAAGAATTTCAAGAAATTGATGTGCTTTTTAATAATGCAGGCTTGGCTTTAGGGGTAGATGAATTTGATAAATTAAACCTTGAAGATATTAACACTATGGTAGATACAAACATCAAAGGGTTTTTATATGTTGCAAAAGCTGTTATTCCTATACTTCGTAAACAAAAAAATGCTTATATTTTTAACTTAGGTTCAGTTGCGGGACGCAATCCTTATTTTGGAGGCAATGTGTATTGTGGAACCAAAGCCTTTGTAGGACAATTTTCATTGGCCTTAAGAAATGATCTTAGAGGAAGCAATATCAAAGTAACAAACATTGCTCCAGGACTTTGCAAAACTGAATTTAGTGAAGTGCGTTTTAAAGGAGATATCCAAAAAGCTGATGCAGTGTATGAAAATACGCAATTTATCAGTGCTAATGATATTGCCAAAGTAGTAATGTCTATCATTAACCTACCAAGCCATATTAATGTTAATGAAATCGAGCTTATGCCGGTAACACAAACTTGGAATGGATTTTATATAGAAAGAGATGAATGAATAAATTTTTAGTTTTATTGTTTTTACCTTTAGTTGCATTTGCAAACTCCTCAGAAGCAGCTGCAAATGCTAATTTGTTTGGAGCTTTTACGCTTATACCACCTTTAGTTGCTATTGCTTTAGCCTTTATCACAAAAGATGTTATTTTATCACTCTTTGCTGGGGTTTTAAGCGGAACTTTTCTACTTAGCCTTTCTGTAAATATTTTTAAAGCACAACATTTAGCTTTTGTAAATTATTACAATACCGCAGTAGAATCTTTTTCAAAGATTATTTCTTACATCTTAGGCTCAACTTCAGATCCAGTAAATGCAGGAATCATTTTGCAAATTCTTTGTATAGGTGGTCTTGTAGCACTTATCACAAAAATGGGTGGTGCAAAAGCTGTAGCATTAAAATTTGCCAAAAGAGCCAAATCAGCTGTATCAGCTCAAGTTAACACTTGGTTTTTAGGGCTTTTAATATTTTTTGATGATTATGCTAATTTACTGATCGTAGGTCCAATTATGCGTCCTTTGGCGGATAAATTTAAAATTTCTCGTGAAAAATTTGCCTTTATTATCGATTCTACTGCCGCTCCCGTAGCAGGAATAGCTGTAATTTCTACTTGGATAGGCTTAGAAGTTTCCTTAATTAAAACCGCTTATGAACACATAGGCATTAGCGATATTAGTGCTTTTGGAATTTTTGTCGAAACCATACCTTATCGTTTTTATAATATCTTCATGCTTTTTTTTGTAGCCATGACTGCAATCATGGGACGTGAGTTTGGTTCTATGTACAAGGCTGAAGTGCGTGCAAGAACCACAGGACAAATTGCACCTCTACCTAAATCAGGCATACTAGATACTGCTGAATTAGAAGATCAGTTTTTAGCGCCAAAAGAAGGTATTAAAATTCGTGCTTTTGATGCTATTGTTCCTATTTTTACTTTAATCATTTTAGCTATATTAGGATTTTATTTTAATGGACTTAGCACTTTAGAAGGCGAAGAACTTGCAAAAGCAAGCGCCAATCCTTTGTCTTTTGAAACTTTTAGGGCTGCTTTTGGAAATGCTGATTCTTCTGTGGTGTTATTCCAAGCTGCTTTGTTTGCTGCTATTGTAGCGATTTTTATCGGGGTGCGTCGTAAAATTTTCAATCTTAAAGAAGCGGTAGAAACTTGGATATATGGCTGGAAAACCATGATTTTTACCATAGTATTGCTTTTATTTGCTTGGTCGCTTTCAAGTATAGTAAAAGATCTAGGAACTTCTTTATTTATCACTAGTTTACTTGCAGATAAATTGCCTGAGTTTATTTTGCCTGCTACTATTTTTGCTTTTGCTTCAGCCATTTCTTTTGCCATAGGAACAAGCTATGGAACTATGGGGATTTTAATGCCTTTGGCTGTGCCTTTAGCTCATGAAATCGCCAAAATCAATGGTATGGATGCAAATGCTATGCATCATTATATGGTTATTAATATAAGCTGCGTTTTAACAGGTGCGATTTTTGGAAACCATTGCTCACCAATTTCAGATAATGTAATCCTTTCATCTATGAGCGCAAAATGCGATCATATGGAGCATGTAAGAACACAAATTCCTTATGCTTTATTTATCTGTGGTATTTCTTTAATCGCTGGATATATTCCTGTATCTTTAGGACTTAGTGTTTGGCTTGTCTTGCCTTTGAATTTCATACTTATTACGCTTTTACTAAGACTCATCGGAAAGAAAGTTCCATGAGTCTTGAAAATTTTGGAAATTTTCTTACTTTAGATGAAAAACACTCTTTCATAAAAAAATATTTTAAAGAATTTTATACAAAGGAATTTAAACTTTTTGCCTCAAAAGATAAACATTATCGTACAAGAGCTGAACTTTCATTTTATCATGAAAATGATACGCTTTTTTATGCAATGTTTGATCCAAAAAGCAAAAAAAAGTATATTATAGAATATTTAGATTTTGCTGATGAAAAAATTTGCGCTTTTATGCCAAAACTTCTAGAATGCTTGCGTCAAGATAATAAATTAAAAGAAAAACTTTTTGGCGTGGAGTTTTTAACCACAAAGCAAGAACTTAGCGTAACTTTACTTTATCATAAAAATATAGAAGATATAAAGTCAAATTTAGAAAATTTAAGCAATATTCTTCATATCAACCTTATAGCAAGAAGTAAAGGCAAAAAACTTATTTTTAAAACAGAAAATCTAAGACAAACTTTAAATATTCAAGATAGAAAAATATTTTATGAATTTAACAACGATTGTTTTATTCAGCCTAATACTGCTATAAATGAAAAAATGATTACTTGGGTATGTGAAATTTTAAGCACTCAAAAAAGAATGGATTTACTTGAGCTTTACTGTGGATATGGAAATTTTACTTTAGCTTTAGCACCATTCTTTTTTAAAATTTTAGCCACTGAAATTTCAAAAAGCAATATTAATTTTGCTTTAAAAAATTGCGAGCTTAACAATACAACAAATATCCACTTTGCAAGACTTTCAAGCGAAGAATTAAGTCTTGCTATCAAAAAAGAAAGAGAATTTTTTCGTTTAAAAGATATTCGATTGGATGATTTTAATTTCTCTCATGTTTTAGTTGATCCACCCCGTGCAGGACTTGATAAAAGCGTAATTGACTTAATAAAAAAATATGAAAATATTATTTATATTTCTTGCAATCCTATCACTTTAAAAGAAAATTTAAAAGAATTAAGCCTAACACATAGAGTGGAAGAGTTTGCTCTGTTTGATCAATTTGTCAATACTCCACATCTTGAATGCGGAGTATTTCTTAGCAAGGTATAAAAAAATAATTCATTAATTTAGCCAGTATTACTATCGCGATACAAAGCACAAATACAAAAGGGTGGATAAAAGCACCAAGTGGGTTTTTCTTCTTTAATATAAAATGACAAAATAAAGAAAAAACAACTAAAGATAAAATTCCAAAAGCCAAAATAATTTTTACAGCAAAAAGTAAATTTAAAGGTTTAAAATGAAAACCTGCCAAAGCACCTCCGCTTAAAAAAAGCAAAAGAACCACAAAAGGCATTATTTTAACTCCAGTAGCACTAAAAAGACTTTTGTCAAAATTAGGATTTTTCTTTTTAACTACACCCAAAACAAATACATCAACAAACAAATAACCTATAAACAAAATAGCACAAAGAAGATGGATTGTTAAAGTATATGGATAAAATTCTTCCATTTTTCCCTCCTTATTAAACTTCGGAATTTGCTATATTATAACACTTTTTTCATTTTTTGAATTCACTTTAGTTAATTTTTTAATCATTTAAGATAAAATACCAAAATAAAGGTTAACAATGAACGAAAAAGAAACTATCTCTTATATTATAAATACAAGTAAAAATATTGCCATATTTGCTTTAAGTCCAGATAAGACAAAAGCTTCTTATAGGGTAGCAGAATTTTTACAAAGAAAAAATTATAAAATTTTTCCTATTTATCCTAAAGAAGAGTTTATTTTAAATGAAAAAGTTTATAGAAATTTAGATCAAATAGAAGAAAAAATCGATACACTTATACTTTTTAGAAAAGGCGAAGTGGCACTAGAAATTCTTCCTAAGCTTGTTGAAAAAAATATTAAAAACCTATGGCTTCAACTTGGTATTAGCAATGAAACAGCCAAAAAAGAATGTAAAAAATTAGATATAAATTTTATACAAAATCGTTGCATTATGCTAGAATATCCGTATTTTAAAACAAAGGAAAAATAGTGTTAGAGCTTAATAAAATTTACAAAGCAAAACAACAAATTTCAGGATTTGTAAACAAAACTCCTTTCATATACTCTTCTTTTTTAAGTGATATTTGTCAAAGTGAAATTTATCTTAAAAATGAAAATTTACAAATTACAGGTGCTTATAAAATTCGTGGAGCTTATAATAAAATAGCCAATCTTAGTACTGAACAAAAACAACATGGAGTCATTGCCGCAAGTGCAGGAAACCATGCTCAAGGCGTGGCCATTAGTGCAAAAAAATTTGGCATTAAAGCAGTTATTGTAATGCCAGAATCCACTCCGCTCTTAAAAGTTTCTGCTACAAAAGCCTTAGGAGCAGAGGTGATACTCAAAGGGGACAATTTTGATGAAGCTTATGCCTTTGCAACCTCTTATGCTAAAGAAAATAATCTTAGCTTTATCCATCCTTTTGAAGATGAATTTGTAATGGCAGGACAAGGAACTTTGATGCTTGAAATGCTTGATGAAATAAGCGATCTTGATATGATTATCGCACCTGTTGGAGGTGGAGGACTTATAAGTGGTATCGCAAGTGCAGCTAAACAAATCAATCCAAACATTAAAATCATCGGAGTTGGAGCCAAAGGAGCTCCTGCAATGTATGAAAGTTTTCATGCTAAAAAAATCAAAAATGCAAAAAGCGTACGCACTATAGCCGATGGTATTGCTGTGCGTGATGCAAATCCTATTAATTTTAATATTATTTTAGAATGCGTAGATGATTTTATCCAAGTTGATGATGAAGAAATCGCTAATGCGGTATTGTTTTTACTTGAAAAACATAAAATCATAGTTGAAGGCGCAGGAGCTGCGAGTGTAGCCACCCTACTTCATCAAAAAATAAATACACAAAATCATAAAAAAATTGGCGTAGTTTTAAGCGGAGGCAATATCGATGCACAAATGCTAAATATCATCATAGAAAAAGGTTTATTTAAATCTTACAGAAAAATGCAAATTCATGTTACTTTAGTAGATAAACCTGGGGCATTATTACACCTTACAGATAGCTTAAAAATAGCCAATGCCAATATAGTAAAAATCGACTATGATAGATTTTCTACCAAGCTTGATTATGGCGATGCGATGATTTCAATTACCCTAGAAACCAAAGGTAAAGAACATCAAGAAGAAATAAGAAAAATTTTAACCCAAAAGGCCTTTAATTTCTATGAAAGTTTTTAATAACATATACGGCTTAAATAAAGCCCATTTGGCGGTGCTAAAAAGTGATTGTATTGCTTTTTGGCCTCAATCTGTTCTTTGAGTTCTTTTTCACTCATTTTTCCTTCTAAAACCTTTAAAACACTTGCTACACTTAATCTAATTTGCCCTCTTAAAAAACCATTAGCTTTAAAATGAAAAATGCTAAAATCTTTATAAGCATAAGCTCTAGCAATAAAAATTTCTCTTAAAGTCGTTTTATTATCTCCTCCACTTTTGCAAAAAAACTTTAAATCCTTTTTTCCCACAAAAAAACCCAAAAGCTCGTTAGCCTTATCTAAGTCAAATTTAGGATAAAAATGT
This sequence comes from Campylobacter sp. BCW_4338, assembly GCF_001763255.1. Classification (NCBI taxonomy): domain Bacteria; kingdom Pseudomonadati; phylum Campylobacterota; class Epsilonproteobacteria; order Campylobacterales; family Campylobacteraceae; genus Campylobacter; species Campylobacter sp. BCW_4338. The sequence continues at coordinate 9,518 of NZ_MJYJ01000014.1, read as the reverse complement.
ACATAAGAAGCCATAAAAGGACTATAAGAAGAGTGAGAAAATATATAGCGGTATTCTCTACTTTTTACATCAAATCTTACTTCAAAATCATCTTTTACTTTTTCAATTTTTTTGATATGGATAAAAGGATGGGAAAATTTATTAAGCTGTTTTTGAAGATATTCTAAATTTACAAAATGATCTCCACACTCCACACTAGCTACAGCATAGCTTGCATGTACTCCTTTATCTGTACGAGAAGCCATCAAAAGAGGTGAAACAATACCCAAATGCGATAAGGCACCACTTAAAGCATCTTGAACACCTTTTTTATGAGGCTGAGTAGCAGAACCTAAAAAAGCAGAGCCATCATAAGAAAATATAATTTTTATTTTCATCAATAACGACTCAAAATCATTTTCTTAAAACAATAAGCCGAAACAAATAAACTTAAAGAAAAAATTCCAAGGCAAGCCAAAATTGGAGGTTGAGAAAAAGAACTTAAAAGTCCAAAATATATAGCAATCACTCCAAACATACCTAAATACACATAGCCTTTTTCATAACGATAAGTAACCAAACCAAAACAAAGCGCAAAAAGCGTACTAGCAAGTGGAAACAAGGCTATAGTTGTATAAATCACAAATTCTCTTGCTCTTTGTGGATTTTCGTTTAAATCATTCCAGTATTCATAAAATTTCTTTGTTTGAAGATTGTCTGTATTAAACTGAGTATTTACTACTAAAGTGTCAAATTCTCCACTAAAAATACTTTGACCTTGCTCAAAATTATACATTTTGCCTTGATTCAAGCTAAAAGCAAAGCTATCATCTTTTCTTTGCACATGCGCTTCTTTGGCTATGATAAGTTGTTCTTTATCATCTGTTTTATGTTTAGGGCGATACATAATTATGTTTTCATACTTATCACTATCTTGTTTTTCTATAAAAATCATCCAGTCTAAAAATTTTTGTCCAAATTCTCCTGTTTTGTAGTTAAATTTCACTTGAGTGCTTTTATAGTTTACAAAGTTATCCTGAAGTTCAAATACTATAGGTATCATTACCAAAGCCACAACAAGCATAAAAGCACTAATCAAGCTTGCAATTTTAAGGAAAAATTTTGCCAAAATCATTGGTGAAAATCCCAAAGTAAAAAGCACTATGCTTTCATTTTCCTTAGAAAGCCTAAACAAAGCCAAAGTTAAAGAAATAAAAAAAGATATAGGCAAGGTAAAAATTAAAATTCTAGGCAACATAAATCCATAAAGCTTTAAAAGATCCAAAAAACTAATCTCTATACTTGAAGTAAGTTTTGCAAGTTGAATAAAAAATACCATAGATACAATAGCAAAAAGTACGAAAAATATAGATAAATTCGTACTTAAAAATTGATTTAAAACATATCTTAAACTAAGCTTCATTAGAATAATCCTAAGTTTTTATAAAATAAAACTGCCACAAAAGCGATATTTAAAAAGGGTATCATAGCAAGTTCTTGCTCTTTTATTGCTTTAATTTTAAAAAAAATAAAAAAAGGCAAAGTTAAAATAGAAGCTATAAATAATACTAAAAATCCATACTCAAAACCTAAAATTCCACCCATACAAGACATAATGATAATATCAGCATCACCCAAATTTTCTAAAATTTCATCTTTTTTTTGGAAATTCATTAGAAAAAAAACTAAACTTTTTAATAAAAAAACAAATCCTCCAAAACTAAAAGCATTTAGTAAAAAACCTCTGCTAAACTCTTTAAAAATCAAAAAATGTAAAATTTCACTTTCCCTAAAGGCGTAAAAAAAAGCAAATAAAAAAGCGCTCCAAAGTAAGATTTGTGGTACGGCTTTGAGTTTAATATCAATTAAAGAAAGCAAGAAAAGATTAAATAAAAATAGAGATAAAAATAAAAAATCATAAAAATTTTGACTTAAAGAATAAACCAAAATAAGCAAAATTATGCCTAAAATTTCATTGATTAATAAAGAAATAGGCAAATGACATTTGCAAGTTTGACATTTTGCCTTTAAAAAAACATAAGAAAAAATAGGAATAATTTCATAGTATTTTAATTTTGTATCGCAAGAAAAACAAAAAGAGCGCGAGATAAAAAAAGGTTTTTTTTCAATTATCCTACTTGCCAAACTTGCGCAAAAAGAACCCAAACAAGCCCCTAGAATTATTATGAAAAATATCATTTTCCAAAAGTTCTTTCTCTATTTCTAAATTCTTTAATAATCCTTTTAAATTCTCTCTTGGTAAGAGATGGAAATAAAGTTTCACTAAAATAAATTTCAGCATATGAACACTGCCAAAGTAAGAAATTTGAAAGTCTTTTAGCATTTCCAACGCGAAGCATCAAATCCACATCTAAAGGTAAATCTAAATTTTGCGTTAAATTTTCTTCATTTAGCTCAAGTTTTTTTTCGATCACACGCTTAGCAGCTCTTATAATTTCATCTCTTGCACCATAACTTATAGCCAAATTAACACAAAGTGCGTCACAATGCTTTGTTTTTTCTTCAACTAAGGTAATTTTTTCTCTTACTTTATCTTCCAAACGCGATAAATCACCTATAGCTCTTAAACGCACATTATTTTTTTCAAATTTTTCTAAAGCTTCATCCAAACAACGATCTAAAAGTTCAAAAATAAAATCAATTTCATCTTTAGGACGCTTCCAATTTTCCGTACTAAAAGCAAAAAGGCTTAAATTTGAAATATTTTCTTCCATGCAAACTTCCATCAATTTTTGCATAGTTTTGACTCCTTGGGAATATCCAAGTTTTGCCAAAAAACCCTTAGCTCTAGCCCAGCGCCTATTACCATCCATAACAACAGCAAGGTGTTTTAATTCATTCATTTTTCATCCTTTAAAATCAAAAAGCCTTTTGAAAACAAACAAAGGTTCAATCTTGTTTTCTTGCGATACATTAAAATCTAAATGTTCGTTTAAAAATTTTTGTACCTTGACAAAAGGTGTAAAAACGCTAACACCTTGTGAATCTATCAAAATTTTCAAAGCTCCAAAAACACTAAAATATAAGTAAATTTCTAAATATTTTGCTCTTTTACGCATTTGAAACAAACAAGATTTATTTTCAAAGATAAAAGGAATATGATAAATATTTTCAAAACTTGCAAAAAGCATTTCTTTTAATATCTGATAACGCTCTATATCTTTACAATCTAAAAGATTTTGTATGATGAATTTTTTATAAGAAATTTTATCCTCTAAAATAGCGATTATCAAAGCCAATCCCTCTTCAAAAGGTTTGAAATTAGGACGCTTTGAAAGATGTTTAAATTGTATAACTCCACCATTTTGCATATAAAGTTCAGCTAAATATTCAGCACCAATTTCAAGCTCTATCATGCTTTTGGTTTGAATCTTTTTGTGATTTAACAAAAGCGTATAGTGTCCATAGCCTGATTTAGCCAAAACTTTCATTTGTATAGGCAAGGTAGAATTAATCATACTCATAATTTTTCACACCATTTTACTAATTCAAATGCCAATTTTTCTTTGCTTTGCAAGGTGCTTTTATTTTCATTATTTAAAGCGATAAAATAAAGTTCATTTTGATCGCTTCCAAAATAATTTTTTTGATCAATGATATTAAGACAAATCATATCAAGTTGCTTATCTTTTAAAGATTTTTTCGCATTTTCTAAGGCATTTTGAGAATCAAATTCCATCTTAAAACCTATCTTTTTGCCTTGAAATTTGCAAGTTTTAAGCAAATCTTCATTTAAAGATAGATGCAAGTTTAAACCCTGTAAATGCTCATTTTTTTTAATTTTTCCTTTTACACTTTGAGGGATAAAATCACTCACTGCAGCCGTCATAATCAAAAAATCATGACTTAAATTTTTATCCAAAAGCTCTTTTAGATCCTTAGAACTTTCAAATTTGCAAAGCTCATAAGGAGTATCAAATTCCACAGAGCTTAAAAGTTTTACCCTAGCTCCTAAAAAATAAAAAGCATCAGCTATGGCTTTTGCCATTTTTCCACTTGAAAAATTACTCACACAACGCACATCATCAATTCTTTCTCTTGTGCCACCACCTGTGATAACTACGCTTTTATCGCACCAAAACTTTTCTTTTAAAAGTTCTCTTTTGCTAATATTAAAAATATCCTTAACTTCAGCTAAGGCTCCTGCGCCTTCATCTTTACAAGCTAAAACTTTACAAATAGGCTCTATAATCAAAGCTTTATTTTCTTTAAGTATCTTTAAAGAATTTTGCGTGCTAAAATGATGAAACATATTTGTATTTGCCGCAGGAGCTATGATAAGAGGTTTATTTGCTGCGATTAAGGTTTGGATAAAAAGATTATCCGCTATACCAAAAGCAAGTTTATTGATAGAATTAACACTTGCAGGGGCAAACAAAACAAGGTCTACATCCTTGCTAAAAGCTATGTGATTGTTTGAGTTTTGCCAACTTTCATTTTCCTCGCATAAAATCTCATCAGCCAAGGCTTCAAAACTCATTTTGCTAGCAAATTTTAACAAACCATTAGAAAGCAAAACTTTTACCCTAAAGCCTTCTTTTTTAAACAAAGAAATAAGCTCGTAAGATTTATAAAAAGCTATACTGCCACTAATAGCCAAAAGTATGGTTTTCATTTTTGAAATTTCTTGTAATAATAATCTTTTATCATCTTATGCTCTGCTCTATTGATAAACAAAGCACCTTTTTCTACATTGACACCTACTGTGCTTCCTGCTGCTATGATCACTTCATCTTCGATTTTTACAGGTGCGATAAATTGCGTATCAGAACCTACAAAAACATTTTTTCCTATGATGGTTTTATGCTTTTTTACCCCATCATAATTGCATGTAATAGTCCCACAGCCTATATTAGTTCCACTATCTATCTCACAATCTCCTAAATAGCTCAAATGTCCTGCTTTTACGGTATTTAACTTTGCATTTTTGCATTCTACAAAATTTCCTATATGAGTGTTTTTTAACTCACAATTTGGACGCAAATGTGCCAAAGGCCCTACATCGCTATTTTCTATGATGGAATTTTCTATCACGCTTGAACTTTTAACGATAGAGTTTATAATCTTACTTTTACCCTCTATCCTTACATTTTCATATACTTCGCATTCATCTACAAATTCAACATCTGCACCTATAAAAGTGCTTTGCGGTAAATGAAAAATCACTCCCTGTTGCATCCAGTGTTTTTTAATTTTTTCTTGCATGAAATTTTCAGCTATACTGAGTTCAAATTTATCATTAATCCCCATAAATTCATCTTCATCTACAAAAACCGCTTTAATCATCACATCTTTTTCTTTTGCTAGTTTTACAATGTCGGTTAAATAATACTCTTTTGCCGCATTATTGTTATCAATCAAAGGTAAAAGCTCTTTTAAAAGCCTCGAGTCAATCACATAAACCCCAGCATTGCAAGTATTTATCTCTTTTTCTTGTGTATTTGCATCTTTAAATTCAACAATTTTTTCAACGCTATCGTTTTTTATCACCACCCTACCATAACTTTTAGGATCTCTTGCTTTAAAAACTGCTAGATTTAATTTTGCATTATTACCCAACAAAGCTTCCAAACTTGTTTGCTCAACCAAAGGCATATCGCCACAAAGAATCAACACTCTTTCATTTTTAGGCTCAAACCCCCTTAAAGCTCCCGCAGTTCCTGGATAATTTTGCAAGTCTTGCTCTAAAATTTGTGTTTTTGGAAAATGTTCTAAAATTTCTTTTTGAACGCGTTCTTTTTGATGTGATAAAACTACACTTACATCATCACTTAAAGCAAAAGCCTTTTTTAAAATGTGTAAAATCATACTTTTTTGACAAAGCTCTTGCAAAACCTTTGGCTTTTGTGATTTCATTCTAGTGCCTAATCCTGCCGCTAAAATCAAAATAGAAGTTTTCATTTTTTACCTTTGTTATTAAGAAGTCTAAAAGACTATTTTAGCAGTTTAAAGTTAAAATCCTAATACCCTTAAACTAGTTTTTAGTCATCAAAAGATAAAATTTAAATTTCTTTAATAAAAAACAAAAAAAAGGTTTTTAAATTTTGAAAAAAATATTATTATTTTTACTTTTAAGCATGAGCTTATTTGCTGCTGAAGCAACTATCCCTACAGTAAATTTAAGCTTAAGTGCACCCAATACACCTAATCAGCTTGTTACTACTTTGAATATAGTGATTGTTTTAACCATACTTGCGCTCGCTCCAAGTATAGTTTTTGTTATGACTTCTTTCTTACGTCTTATTGTGGTATTTTCATTTTTGCGACAAGCTATGGGGACGCAAAGTATGCCACCTAATACCATTTTAGTAACCTTGGCTTTAATTTTAACTTTTTTTATCATGGAACCTGTAGCTACAAAATCTTATAATGAAGGTATAAAACCTTATTTAACAGAAAAAATAGGCTATGAAGAGGCTTTTATAAAAGGAGCAAAGCCTTTTAAAGATTTTATGCTTAAAAATACTCGAGAAAAAGATTTAGCCCTTTTTTATCGCATACGCAATCTACCCAATCCCAAAACCATAGATGATGTTCCCCTTACGGTTTTAGTTCCTGCTTTTATGATTTCAGAGCTTAAAACCGCTTTTGAAATAGGGTTTTTAATCTACCTACCCTTTTTAGTCATAGATATGGTTGTAAGCTCAGTTTTAATGGCTATGGGTATGATGATGCTACCTCCTACTATGATCTCTTTACCTTTTAAACTCTTAATTTTTGTATTAGTGGATGGATGGAATTTGCTAGTGCAAAGGCTTGTGGAAAGCTTTGTAACCTAAGATTTATAAAATCTTAAAAACAAAATTCCAAGAAAAAGATACAAAAGCAAAAATAATTCTAAAGCTAAAAGTATATACAAAAACAAGCCTTTAACGCAAAAAAGAGCTATAAAAACAACAAAAAGAATTACTAAGGCTGTTCGCCCTAGAAAGACTTTTTCTAGGGTCTTGATAGAATAAAAAGTAAAATCTAAAATAAGAGTAAAAATAAATTCTAGCATTGTAAAATACACCCAAAAACTAAGCTTAGTGGCATCTTGCAGCCATCATGTCAATTTTTGAATTGTAAGTACTTCCGCCCGGTGCAGGTGCATTCGCAACCCCAGCACCTACTACTCCTAATCTTATTCCATAATTTAAAATTAAAGGTATAGCTCTATCTTCTTGATAAGCATATTTGCAATACTCCCTAGCTGCGTTTAGTACAGTGCAAGATAAAAACAAAAATAACAAAAAAAATGCAACTTTTTTCATTATCTTAAATCCTTTTATTTAAAATTTAGATAATGATATTGTATATCAAAATTTATAAAATTAATATTAATTATCAATATTTTATTAAAAGCCTACAAGAAAAAAGTGATATTATTTTGCTTAAAAACTTCTTTAATGTCTTTTAAATACTTATTGCCCAAAAAATCTAAAAAGCCATTTTTCCTACTCTCATCAATGAAATTATCAAGCTTGTCCTTTAAAGCTTCATCACCTTTTCTTACAGCTATACCCCAAAACTCAGGATTTTCTTGAAAAGGCGCTAAAATGGCTCTGGTTGTATCTTGATGTTTTTGCCAAGTGCGATAAATCGTAAGTTGATCATAAAAAAATCCATCAGCCTTGCCTTGAATCACTTCCAAAATAGCAGCATTTTCTTTATCAAATAAATTAATAGTTGCATTTTTTAAATTTTTAACCGCATATAAATGTCCTGTAGAACCACGCTTTAAAGCCAAAACTTTGCCCTTTTTATCTAAATCTTTGATATTTGTAATATCAGAGTTCAAAGGAGTTAAAATAGCCAAATTTGCCTTAGCATAAGGAATGCTAAAATCCACCACTTTCTTTCTCTCATCGGTAATTGTCATAGAAGACATGATAAGATCTATCTTGGCTGTTTTTAAAGCAGGTATTAAACCATCCCAAGCGATATTTTTTACTACAAGTTTATAGCCGTTTTTCTTTGCAAAAGCTTCTAAAAAATCCACGCTAATTCCACTTGCTTTGCCTGTTTTATCGCTCATTTCAAAAGGCGGATATCCAAGCTCCATTCCTACAACCAAATCTTTTGCACTCAAATTTAAAGCAAAAAAAGAGATAAAAATCAAAATAATTTTTTTCATAATTTCCTTTCAAAATTTTTTGTAAAAAAATTATACTAATTTTATCTTATTTTGTTATTAGCAATTTGTTTCAAACTTAAAAAATTAAAACCTGTAAACCCTAGTTTGTCCTATAAGATTATTTAATCTATCCATTATAGATCCAACATAAGAATTTATACTTTCACTACTTGCTTTCCAGCCATTAGCAAGAGCTTGTTTAATCTCAGCGTCTAAAGCCCAATTGCCTAAAGCTTGCTTAGGAGACATACCCTTTTCATACATATAAAGCTCTCCAGCTATACGACCTCTATCAAGTTCATATTTTAATAAACTTGCAAAATCAACCTTACCTGTCATGATATCAGTCAAATCAACGCTAGTGGTTGAAAAACTCTCCTTAGCCATAGCTGTATTGTAAGCTTCTACTTTTGGATTAAGTGTAGTTTTTGGACTCTCAACGGGTTGTCCACCTTGAGATTTTAAAAAACTCATAAATAAATCTTCTTTAGTATAAGTTCCATCTTCATTTTTTGGATAAAATGACATATCAGGTTTAAAATCACATTCATATTTAGCTTGAGAAACATTTTTTATTTCTTCTAAGGATAAACCTAAGGTTTCAGGTTTTAAACCATTAATCATATTTCCAGAATCAGCCCAAAGATCATCAGCTTTCTCTGCTTGTTCTGATGTTTGATAGACATTTGAAACTAAAGCTCCAGAAAAGTCTTTTAAATGAGTAATTCATTCTATTATTTGGATCATTAAAATTCATACATTTATCTCCACCTACAGCATATCCACTAGGCATAGAATTTATATCTGCTTCACTAAAACTTGTTTTATCACTTGGAAAGCTTTGGCTTAAAGCATTAGAAAAAAGATTATAATATTGTTTTATGGTTTCAGCCATATCTATATTAGAATAATATTTATCTACACCTAGATATTCTCTTATATCAGAAACATTATATTCAGCCACTCTCTCTATCTCATCCAAAGTAGATTTATGTATCTTAAAATCTTCAGGAAGTCCTGCAGCTTTGTTAAAATCACTTCCCATATAGCCATCTTTATCTACACTATAACCATAGGCTGTATTAGTAGAAGTATTACTTATATCTGCTTGTTTGTATTTTAGAGTATAAATAGAGTTTTTAAATTCACTTGATATATCATAATTAGGAGAACTTGTCTTACTACTTATACTAAAATTAGTATTATTGCTAGTATTTGTTGTATTAGTAGAATTTAATACTTCACTTCTTGCTAGAGTTTGTGAATTTGCATTTTGAATTTCATTTAACTTACTAGCATTTTGTTTTAAAAAAGCATTAGCAAAACTTATTTTAGAATTTTCTTTACTTTCTTTATTAGCTTTTGCTTGTGAAAGTATAGAATTATAGTTTGAGTTATCATT
>NZ_MJYJ01000013.1:0-5216 GCF_001763255.1 Campylobacter sp. BCW_4338 | reverse complement strand
TACAAGGTCCTCCAGCTACTGGAGGATTTAAACATCCACTTATACTAGCTCCTTGTATTTCATCGTGTAACATAATAGGAACATTATTATATTTTATTCTTTTAGCCTTTTTTGCTTTTAAATTGACTCTACCTCCATGTAAACATAATAAAGTATTATCTTCTAAGATAGGATGCAAACAAGAAGTATCAGGACTTATATTAATATCTTCTATTCTAGGAATAGTTATCTTTCTTTTTCTAGCCATGAAAAGCCTTGTGAGATTTGAGAATGTTTTCTAATTGCTCATCTTTAGCATAAAGAAATTTTTCTTCTAAGGAGCAATCAAAGTTTAAAGGAAAAGGTTTTAAGGTATTTTTACTTAAAAATTTTTCCCAAAGCATAGAATTTTCCTCTGAAGACAAATTCCAAAAATCATCTTTATTGTTATAAACATAATCTTGATAATCTATAAAATTTACAAAATTAATATTTGTATCTTTTTGTTTAGAGAGTAAACCTTGTATATTTTCTTCTTCGACTTTTTTTGGGATTTTGTTGTAATTGATAAGATAATGATTAAGTCTATCTTCATTTAACTCTTGATTATCAAGTTCTTTTAAAAACTCTTTAGAATAGTAATTTAAAAAATAATTATTCGCATATTTTTCTATATGTTTTTTAAAACTTCTTTTATAAATAAGTGTATTTTGGGTGGCAGGATAAGATTTAAAAGCATTATCTTTAGAATTTAATATATAGTTATAACCCGAAAAAAAATAAGAAAAATCCATAAAAGCATAATCAGCGCTGATGCCTTTACAAAGATCTAAAAACATATTTTGAAGTTCTAAAATAATTTTTTCATTTTTGCTTAAATTTAATTCTTTTTCTAGTTGCTCTTGATTTTTTGGGATAAAAGTATGACTGATTCTATGATTATAATTATCAACTAGATATTTTAAGCTTTCATCGCTGAAATTAAAAGTTAAATTAAGCGAAGAGTTAAAATAAACATCATATTTATTGAAATAGGGTGCTAAGTTGTCTTTATCTATAAAAGCATTGATTTGATTTTGAGAAAAATTTTCACCACTTTCATTCCAAAAAGGAAAATTAGGAGAAAGATTTTTAAGTGCTCCTATTTCGCTTAAATCATTTTCTTGATAATATCTATGTAAAATATATTTGCTTTTATCTAAACATAGCCTATCGTAAATTTGGAGATAATTTGAAGGTAGAAAATCGCACCATTCATCATTTCCATGTAAATTTATGCCTTCAAATTTATCGATACTAAAATAAGCTTTAAGTTTCTGCATGGCTTTTAAAGTATCATTTAAATGTTTGTTATAAAAACTACCTTTATTAGCTTGTTTAAATTCAAACCAATCTTGAGAATTTAAACGATTCCCTTTTAAACTCCAAGCATCAAGATATTTTTCATCGCTAAAGGTTTTTGTAGAAAAAAGGTAAAAACTTACTTGATTAGCGCTTATATTTTGTTTCATTTTAATTCCTGAAGGTGTTTGAGGTGTTTTTATTGCTATTTTTAAAAACCTTTTTCAAATTCTTGTGAAATAAATTTTTATTTTTCACTATTTTCCTTTTTGTTGCCTAAACTATGAATTTTTTCACACCATTTATTAAAATGTCGGCATTTTAATCTTATATTATCTATGCCTATTTCTTTAGCGATTCTTCCACCGTGCAAGATTTTATTATAGCTTGGAAAAGATAAAATCTTTTTTAATCTATTTGAAGGACTTGTTTCTTTACTATTATTAATAAATTCTGGATTATCGAATTCTTTGACAATGTCTTCTAGTTTATAAATAAGTTTTTTATTCCATTCAGCATCTGCTTTAATTATTTTTGTAATATCACTAAAAAGCAAACTTTCAAATTCATGTGGCTGTATATAGCTAAAAAAATTATTTGTATCACATTTTTGTTTAATTGCTTCATCAAAATCTTTTTGTATTTTTTCAACGTGTTCATATATATTTTTATTACATTGTTTTTCTTTTAAAAATCTATTATCCAATCCATAGTAATCAAACATTGTTGTCATAAAAGCTTGTGAATCTTGTTTTAATTTTTTAACGATAAAATCAACAACCCTATCATACGCAAGTCCTCCACCTTTATGTCCTTTAGATGTAGGTATTATAAGTGGAGTAAGATAAACATTAGAGTTATAAAAATACGATCCTAAAATTTCATTTATAAATTTTTCCTCACTTTGTCCTTCGCAAATCACATAACATCTTGTAATCATTATTTTGGTCTCCCGCCTATAAGATTACTTGCCCAAATTTCTCCAAGTGTATAGTCTTCAAGCCAAGCTTCTAATTTTTCATCATCCATTCTTGTAAAAGTAGATTCATCGTTTTCTTTATCTACTACTATAATATCTTGCGCTTCAAAATGGTTTATCAGTTCTACAGATTGAGAAGAAATAATGAGTTGCTTTTCTTTAGCCACTCTCTTAATAATTTCACTTAAAACCTTTAATGCATAAGGATGTAGTCCCAATTCCGGTTCATCAATAATAATCGTTCCCGACATCAACTCAAAAGGCTGAAGCAATAAAGTAGCTAAACATATAAATCTTAAAGTCCCATCAGAAAGCATATGGGATTTAAAAGGAGTATCAGGATTATTTTTATGATACCATTCTAATTGTATATTTTCATTAGTTCTAAAAATAAATCCTCCAAAGAAAGGAGCGATATCTTGTATAGTCGTTAAAATTTGTTCATAGTGATTATTGTGATTATCATGAAGCATCTTAAGATAAGCTGCTATATTTTGTGCGTCTTCTTTAAATATAAGATTGTCATTTGCATCACACATTCCCTTCATCTTGGCTGTATCGCTTGTATCATGAAAATGATAAAGTTTCCATTTTTTGATTTCATTTAGAACATGTTGTGCTACTTTTTTAGAATAACTTCGTTCTATTATATCTGAAAGATTACTTTCTAGTTGATTACTTCCTATAGGTTCTTTATAGTCTTTATAGTCTCCATCAAAGAAAATATATTCATTTAATATCATAAGCTTATTTTCACTCGTTGGAACAAAGGTAGCATAATAACCATTTTTGCCAAAAGCAAATTCAAGATATATATTTTCAGTCTTTTTTCTGCCAAAATGTAAAAAATTATCAGGTCCTTTATCTTGTGTAAAAAATTGCAAATTTTTATTAAATAAAGCATTAAGCATTTTAAATACTGAAATAAAATTACTTTTGCCCGAACCATTTGCACCTATTAAAATATTTAATTTTTTAAGCTCAAATTTGGATAAATCTTTTATGGATTTATAGCCTTTTATTGTTATTTTATCTAACATCTTTATCCTTTTGCAATTCCAGAATTTTTTTGCAATTCTTGGTTTTGGTTAAAAATTTCTTCTAATTTTTCTTCATAATTTAAGTCAAATCTTTTTATTACTATTTTATTGGGTGCTACACCTTTGATATGATGTAAATACATTTCTTTAAATACTGTTTTTATACTTCTGTGTAAATGTTTATGATAGATAAAGCCATTTCTTGAACCTTGATCTCCAGCTTCTTCTGAAAAATTTCTCAAACGAGAAGTGCCAACATCTGATACTTTATACCAATTTTTATCTTTTGACCTTAAAACCTCTTTTACTGTATTTTTTTTCTTTGCCTTTGTCTCTTCATCAAATTCCTTCACCTTGTCTTTATTTTTTATTAATGCTTCATGTTCTTGAAGAGTCAATGCGCTTCCTGAAAGATTTTCTGTTAATTGTGTATAGTTATTGCATATGAAAAAATAATCAAGTTCATATTCTCTAGCAAGTTTTAATTCAAAGCTGATTTGTTCTGTCAAGCTTTGAACTTGGACATTTTTAACCTCTACCAAACTAGGAATATCATTGATGATCACTAAAAAATCAGGTATGGTGTGATTAAAACTATGAAGATTGAAATTAGCATCAATTTTTCTTTGATTGCTCAAATGGCGTGTAGATCTTTTTTTAAAAAGTAAAGAGGTGATGTATTCTCCCGCATCTCCTATAACACTGGGTGTGATTTTTTTATTCTTATTTTGTTTAAGATCTTTTTTTATTTTTTCACATTTTTTAATTTCTTTATTTTGTTTGTCTATCAAGCTTTCTTTAGTGTCTTCAGAAATTTCTGATGGCTCAAGTTTTTTTAACATTTTAAGTTTTAACTTGGCAGTTTTTATAAGATCTTCTATTTGTTTTTCTTTTCCACCATAAGCAGCAAAGGTTGTTTTGTTATTAAGCATTTCTTTAAATTCTTCAGGTGTTTGAAACTTAAAATCATCTGGATTATTTATTTGAGCTATTTTTCTTTGAAAAGTAAGAGTTTTTTGCTTACAATTTGCTAATTCTAAAATCACAAAGCTACTATTTAAAATAGGAACAGGATCAAATTCAAAATCTTTATTATCATCTTCAGGAAGTAATCTAGGTATAAGACACCATTGAGACTTATTATAAAATTTTTTTAAAGTTTCTTTTTTTATTTTTGCAACACCATTTTCTATAGGAAATTTTTCTATGTAATCATGTTTTTTTATGTAATTATCTTTTTTTGTATAAACATCATAAAATATATCATATTCATAATTTTTTCTTACAAATTTTCCAACAGGAGTAGCCTTATTGTCCAACTTATCAAATTCTTTATTAATATCTTCGCTGGTGTTGAGTCCAAGCTGTGCGATTTTCTCTTCTTTTTCTTGGTTGATTTTTTTTAGATATTTTTGGGAGTTATCTTTGTTAAATTGCAGGATTTCTTCTTGTGAATTTTGATCGTTTTGAATTTTTTCTACCTCTAAATGCTCTTTCACAGGTGCATAAAAGGCAATATAACCACCGATAATATCTACACTTTCAAATTCTTTAATGTAAAATTTAACATCATGAAATTCTATTTCATCGTTAATTTTCAAGAAAAAATCCTCCTTTTTATTATTTTTTTATCTTTCTTCTTTCTTCATACATTTTAATTTGTTCTGGTTCCTCTAAACTCGTATCAATATTGTATTCTTTAACCAATTGTTCCCAAGTCTTAGCACCTGCTTTTTTTAAGATTGTTTTATTTTTATTTATCCCAAAAGAAATAGCCTTATCTAATGGAGTAGCAGGTTTAAAATAATTGATTTTATCATCTTTAATTTCATTGATAGTGCAATTAGCAGCATTGACATCAGCTCCATATTTGATCA
>NZ_MJYJ01000012.1:0-2405 GCF_001763255.1 Campylobacter sp. BCW_4338 | reverse complement strand
TTAGATCAAGATAATACTATAAAACAAGATACACCTAGTTATTATTTTTCTCCTAAAGATGAAAGCAGTGGTTTAGGAAGACTTAGTATCTTTTATAAAAATGATGAACTTTGTTTGCTTAATTATTCTATTATAGAAAATTCTTTAAATATTAAATTAGAATGTTTAAGCAAACAAAGCTTAGAGTATAAAGACTTAATTTCAAACACTTTAAAAGAACAAAAAACCACACAAGTAGATAAAAAACAAGCTATAGCTAAACTTCATGCTCTTTTAGAAAATCAAAACCTAGAATGTATCCATGGAGGTAAAGTCATACTTAAATCAAACAAAGGAAAAACTTTTAAAGATGATGGTGTGCCTATAATGCTAGAAAGTGATTTATTAAACTCTAGTATAGTAGCTTGTCCTAATACTATAGCAGGTGTAAGTGTTCCTTGTACTAAAGTTGTTAATGTAAAAGGATCCTTATCTCAAAAGAAAGTCAATAATGAATTTGCAATCTTACAAGAACTCATCTCAGCTTGTAAAACAGATAAAGGCTTTGCTTTAAAAGTAAGCTTTACTCCTACTAAGTTTAAATTTGATCACAGCTTTGATCCTAAAGAGGGCTTAGGAGAACAAAGTAAAAATCAAATAGAGTTAAAAGAGCCTATAATAAGACTTCATTATAAAAGTGATAGATTTCAAAAAGATAATTTACCTATCTATAATCTTTTAATCAATAATGAAAAAAAAGAACAAGATAAGGCTTTAAATGAATTTAATATAGATTTAAAAGATTTAAAAGATATAGAGGATATAAATATTCTTAATCAATTCAAACAAGACTTTAGTAAAGATTATGAATTTAAAGAATTAAATCTTAGCTTTGATACTAATTTAATCAAACTTTATTTTATTATCCCAAAAAACATTGCTAAAGTTTATAAAAGTGCTTATAAGGAATTTGAAAATAAAGATTTAGGAGTAGGGTATTTTACACAGCTACATGAGTATGATAAAATCATCAAAAATGCTTTAGAAGATAATAAAGAATTAAACGAATATCATTTTAGTTTTTTAGCTCCTGCAAAAATGCAAAATTTAAAACTTCAAATCGCACAAGGACTAGATGAAATCTTAGAAGATGAAGATAGAAAACAAGAGTTTTATGTTTGTAAATTTGTGGTGGTAAATGGGGTTAGTGAAAACAATACTCAAGAAAAAATCACTCATCTAAGCAATGATGGTCAAAATCTTTTAAAAAATATAGAGAAGCTAAGACTCAAACCTTATAATGATCAAAATGGAAAAGAAATTACTTCATATGTTAAAGGTGCAACTATTGGATATGGACATCTTATAGGGCAAAATGAATGGGATTTGTATAAAAATGGTATTACTTTACAAGAAGCGGATAAATTGTTTAAAAGCGATTTGTTGCCCTTTGAAAATGCTGTAAAAAATTCAATAAACTCTTCCTTAGCACAGAACGAATTTGATGCCTTGGTTATATTATGTTTTAATATAGGGATTGATAATTTTAAAAATTCTTCTGTTGTTAAAATCATCAATGGAGAGAAAACAGGCTGCAAAACATTAAAGGAAGCTTGGATGGCGTGGAACAAAAGTCAAAATAAAGTAATGCAAGGACTAATTAATAGGAGAAATGCTGAATATAAGCTTTACATTCAAGGAGGTTATGAAAAATGGTAATTTTTAAAAATATATTATTGTTTTTATTTTTTAGTACTTATTTATTAGCGCAAGAGGATTTTACTCCACTAGAGCAATGTACCTATGAAAATGAAAAGTTTTGGATAAAAATTTTAAATCTATGTCCAGAGGGTAATATAACTTGTGATAAAGTTGTATATGTGGGTGTCAATAAAAATAATGGAAAATATATTGTCCTAAACGGTAAGTCTATTAGTGATGTAAATATGAATTTTAAAGGATATGTTTTTAAAAATGGTATTTATGAATACAATATTTTTAATAATTTTTTATATATTTCTAAAAACAAGCAGATTATACAAGAATATCGTCTGAAATTATGTGAAAAATAGACACAACAAAGGCAACAAGCAACAACAAATACCTAGAATATGTAAAAAGTTAAAAAGATGCAATAAGAATTACAAGAAGTTTTTAAAGTTATAAAAATCCTAATTAATGAAATCTTAGCTCCTAAATTTTACAACAAATACAAAGATTTAGAAGTAGAGATTGATGATAAGGGCAATGTGCTTAGGTGGATAGGAGAGATTAATAGAGAGACAAAAAATATTAGCAAATAAAAAATGATATAATAATGCTTTATATAAGGAATCTTTTATGTTTATAAGTTCTAAAACAGAGTTAATTCAAACTATTAAAAATTTAACAATCAACAATAAAGAAGTTAAACAGATTGATTTTAT
>NZ_MJYJ01000011.1:0-2693 GCF_001763255.1 Campylobacter sp. BCW_4338 | reverse complement strand
TTAGATCAAGATAATACTATAAAACAAGATACACCTAGTTATTATTTTTCTCCTAAAGATGAAAGCAGTGGTTTAGGAAGACTTAGTATCTTTTATAAAAATGATGAACTTTGTTT
The DNA here is from genome assembly GCF_001763255.1 of Campylobacter sp. BCW_4338. Lineage (NCBI taxonomy): Bacteria > Pseudomonadati > Campylobacterota > Epsilonproteobacteria > Campylobacterales > Campylobacteraceae > Campylobacter > Campylobacter sp. BCW_4338. The sequence goes on along the minus strand of NZ_MJYJ01000011.1, from coordinate 2,577 downwards.
GCTTAATTATTCTATTATAGAAAATTCTTTAAATATTAAATTAGAATGTTTAAGCAAACAAAGCTTAGAGTATAAAGACTTAATTTCAAACACTTTAAAAGAACAAAAAACCACACAAGTAGATAAAAAACAAGCTATAGCTAAACTTCATGCTCTTTTAGAAAATCAAAACCTAGAATGTATCCATGGAGGTAAAGTCATACTTAAATCAAACAAAGGAAAAACTTTTAAAGATGATGGTGTGCCTATAATGCTAGAAAGTGATTTATTAAACTCTAGTATAGTAGCTTGTCCTAATACTATAGCAGGTGTAAGTGTTCCTTGTACTAAAGTTGTTAATGTAAAAGGATCCTTATCTCAAAAGAAAGTCAATAATGAATTTGCAATCTTACAAGAACTCATCTCAGCTTGTAAAACAGATAAAGGCTTTGCTTTAAAAGTAAGCTTTACTCCTACTAAGTTTAAATTTGATCACAGCTTTGATCCTAAAGAGGGCTTAGGAGAACAAAGTAAAAATCAAATAGAGTTAAAAGAGCCTATAATAAGACTTCATTATAAAAGTGATAGATTTCAAAAAGATAATTTACCTATCTATAATCTTTTAATCAATAATGAAAAAAAAGAACAAGATAAGGCTTTAAATGAATTTAATATAGATTTAAAAGATTTAAAAGATATAGAGGATATAAATATTCTTAATCAATTCAAACAAGACTTTAGTAAAGATTATGAATTTAAAGAATTAAATCTTAGCTTTGATACTAATTTAATCAAACTTTATTTTATTATCCCAAAAAACATTGCTAAAGTTTATAAAAGTGCTTATAAGGAATTTGAAAATAAAGATTTAGGAGTAGGGTATTTTACACAGCTACATGAGTATGATAAAATCATCAAAAATGCTTTAGAAGATAATAAAGAATTAAACGAATATCATTTTAGTTTTTTAGCTCCTGCAAAAATGCAAAATTTAAAACTTCAAATCGCACAAGGACTAGATGAAATCTTAGAAGATGAAGATAGAAAACAAGAGTTTTATGTTTGTAAATTTGTGGTGGTAAATGGGGTTAGTGAAAACAAAATAAAAGCAAAAAATAAAGATGTAAATATAAATAATGGCACAAAATACACAAACACTACAAAAAGCAATAATATAAGTTCTAGTGAAAACAATGCTCAAGAAATCATCCCTGATAATGTTATAAGAATACAAACACAAGATGGCAGTGGGGAGTTTATTGAGATAGTATTTCCTAGTCAATTAGAACTCAATGATAAACCTTTGGAAGATGTGAGTTATACATTTGTTCCGGCTTTAAGAGGTTTATATTCAATGTTTAAAATTACAAGTAGACTTAATAGTGGTTTAACGCGACAAGAAGTAGTGAAAATTATTGAAAAACTACAAAAAGATAGCAGTGGGAATATTCGCCTTTTGAAAAATAAAAAAGAATTAGATGAACTGTGGCAAAAATTAATAAAAAATGCCACAAAGTTAGAAGAAAAATATATTCCTATAAAAAATCATAAAACAGGACAAATTACGCAAGAAAAATTTATAAGATATAAATTGAATGATGGAATTGATATTATATACAGAACAGGTTCTGGAAGTGGGGGAGAAACAATAAATATTTATGGCAAAAATCCAAAGCTCAATAAAACTATTCATATTAAACCATAGGAATAAAAGTGAAAAGAATAAAAGTAATATATGCAATGGGTAATCCTATTTTTTCTTATAAAGAAAAAGATGATATAGGATATAAAAGTTATGAAAATTTAAGTAAAGTATTAAATAATAAACCATATTTTTCTGAAATGGATTTACTTTTAGAATATTTAAGATACACAACAAAAACAGATATTCTCTTAGCATTTGAATATTTATTGTTAAAACTTATTGATGATGAATTTTTTGCAAGACATGAAATAGATGCAAATATCATTCAATTTTATAATATTGATAGTCTTAACAACACTCCTTCTTTAAATACACCCAAACCTACCTATATAAGTGAATATATTAATATCTTGGGGCAACTTTTTCTAGCAGGTTATATAGATTTTGGATCTTATTGTGATGAAGATAGAAATAAAATAGATTATCCCTCAAACTTATCTTATTATAAAGAAGATAAATATCAAGCTTGGATATATTTTAGAGATAATTTTTTTTATAAAGAAAGATTTGAAAGAAATTTGAATGATGATATTATTGTAGATGGATGTAGCACAATGTTTTCTCCCACTTCTTGGGATACACCACAATATTGGTCACAATACAATATCTGGATAGCAACAACCCCAAAAGGCACAAAATACTTCCAAGAAATCTTAGCTCCTAAATTTTACAACAAATACAAAGATTTAGAAGTTGAGATTGATGATAAGGGCAATGTGCTTAGGTGGATAGGAGAGATTAATAGAGAGACAAAAAATATTAGCAAATAAAAAATGATATAATAATGCTTTATATAAGGAATCTTTTATGTTTATAAGTTCTAAAACAGAGTTAATTCAAACTATTAAAAATTTAACAATCAACAATAAAGAAGTTAAACAGATTGATTTTAT
>NZ_MJYJ01000010.1:0-27342 GCF_001763255.1 Campylobacter sp. BCW_4338 | reverse complement strand
TTATCTTTTATGTTAAAAATTCTATATAAAATGATTTTATTTTTATCGTTTTTATAATACTCTAAATCTACTAAAAAATTAAATCCATAAGGATTTTTCAAAACTTCTTCGGCTATTTTCTCATCACTAAAACTAACATCAACCGCATAAGGACTTAAAGCATCGCACTTTGCCTTATGTTTTGTTTTATTGTCTATTTTATTTGTAGTTTTATACATCGTTATCAAAGCATTTTCATGTATCTTTTGATATTCAATTTCCTTTTTTTCGCAAATGTAATTAGCATTTTCATAAATAAGCTCAGCTTCATCACTATTTATTCTCAAAAGTTCTTCACCTTTATGATTGATAAAAAAAGTATTTTGATTTATAGTAACGGGTGCAAATATATTTTTTAAATTATTGGCATTATACTTAGTAAAATGCGGATTTTCTTCTATTTCTTCTATACTTTTTGATTTGATATTTTTAAAAGATATAATAAGTTCTATAAATTCATTTAATGCTTGAATAGGTGCAATAATAGGCAAAACTTCTCCTGCTATTTCAAAAACCAAAGAATATATATCACTGCCAGTTTCAACTTTTTCTAAAAAAATTTTACTTTGTGTTATACCGTGCTCTTTTGATATAAAACTATCCATTAATTTTTGAAAACTTAACAAAGAATTAGCCATTATCCCAAGTTCTATGTTTTCTTCATGGATAATTTTTATTTTAAAATTAACAATGTTTTCTTTCTCTTCTGTCATATTACTCCTTTTTACTGGTTATTTTAACATAATCGCTTAAAATTTTAACTATTTGAGTTGCTAAAGGGCGGTATTCTTTATCTGCTATTTTTTGCAACTCTTCTTTTAATTCTAATGGAATTCTTATACTTAGCGGTTTTGTTTGTTTTTTCATAATTCTTTATCCTTTAATCTTTTTACTTCTTTAATAGCCTTATCATCATTTTTAAAAACGCCTATAAGTCCTAAAGCATTAAGTATTTTTATACGAAAATTACTAAGTTTTACATTGATTTTAATTTCTTCTTCGAGTTTCAATGAAATTTCATTTATAGCAGTATCTTTTAATGCTATTACACCTTTTAGCCTTTGAATTTCTTTTTCTAAATATCTTATTTTTTCATTTTTTTTACTATTTAAGAACATAGTTTCGACCTTTCTTTTGCATAAAGAAGCTCATAAATTTTATTTTGCAAAGAGCTAATTTCTTTTATATTTTTCATATTTGCTTCTATTTGGTCTTTTAACTCTTTTAAAAGTTCTATTTTTTCATTTTCAAGATTAGAAATTTCAGTTTTTAAAGATTTATTTTCATCTTTTAAAGACTTGTTTAGCTTTATTTCTTTTCTATATTCATCTTTACTTAGTTTTATGATGACTTGTTCTTTCGTGTGATAAGCTTTCATTTTTTCTCCTTTTAGATTAATGCTTAAAAGGGACAACTGAGTTCTTTAAAATAGTAGAAATAAAACAAAAAGGCGAATTCTCAAGTAGTAAAGTTGCCCCATTTAAGCATTAAAGGAGCTTAAGAAAAGCCAAGAGCCTTGCTCTCTTGGCGTGAGTATTGTTTAAGTATAGGCTAAGCAAGGCTATTCTATAATTTTAGTGGTTTTTTAGTTTAGTTGATTGATTATTTCAATCAACTTTTTTACTATTTTCAATAGTAAGAAAATAATATTTAAAATCTTTTCTATCATTAAAAATAGCTCCTTCCCCACCAAGAGAAATTAGCCACTTAAACAATGTTATTTTATCAAATTTATTTTTATTTTTGATAAAGCCGAGTAAATCCGCAAGTCTCGGCATTGTATAATCGTTTAAGTTTATGCTAAGCGGATTTGGTTAAAATTTGTCTGTGTTTTATAAAAGTGTGGCTATTTAATTGTAAAGTCTTAATAGCTCTAAAACTAATTGTAAAATTAGAATTAAAATAGTTATTAATTTTTCAATCATTTTAGCCTCCTTTCTCAACACCGAGACAAGTTAGCAACTTAAACTTTATAATTATACTTTCTTTTTCTTAAACTCTTGATTTTCTGTCGTTTTTAAAGTGCAAGAAAACCTTAAAAATAGCACTATAAACAATAATAGCGAGCCAAGTTTATGGATAACTTGCTAACCCTTCCGCTATACAGAACTATCAACGCAATAGTAAAGCTTAATTTTCAAGCGGTCAAAAGCTTAAGAAAGCCCTTTTTTAAAGGACTTGTTAAACTTTTAAAAAAGCTTTTTGCAGTGTTTTTCGAATTTTCTAACTCTATCTAAAAGCTCATAAGCATTTCTTATAAATTCATCTCCATAAGCCTGTAAGGATATTGCTATTTCTTCATCATCTTCTAAGCTTATTTCCAAAGAGTTTTTAAAATCTTGCAAGTTTGCAAATATATTTTCTAAATTCTCTTTGCTTTCAAACTCATTTGTAATTAATTCTTTTGTTTGGCTAGAAATTCTTTTTTCTTCTCTATCAAAATAAAAATCTGTAAAACTCATTTTTTATCCTTTTTTTAGTTATAATCACTTTCACTCTAGGAAGGTGATGTAATGGACGAAATACAAAGCTTAAAAGCTCAACTTAATAATCTTCTTTTAAGAGTTAGCGAGCTAGAAAGTAAAGTCGCAACCCTTGAAAAAAGACTAGATGACAAAGATTTTCAAGTTTTAAACGAAACTCCTAATCTTTGAGAGAAATAACAAATCCTTTGTTTTCAAACGCTTCTTTGGTGATTAAGTTTTTAACTGCATTATGAAGAACATTAGCTAAAAACTCTTCCAAAGAAGCGTAACTTTTTGAATAATTTCTTTCAAAGGCTATTTCTAGCATTTTTTTAATATCAGGTCTTAAATCTAATTTAACCTCTAGCATTTTTTTATCCTTTTTGTTTTGTTGAAATAATTCTACAAAATGGATAATTAAAACAAACTTAAAATTTATACAATTTGGATAATTTTTAAAAAATATTTGTGGTATAATTTGTTATATGAATTAAAATAAAGGGTATATTTTTTGAAAAATCAAACATATGAAGATAAACTAGAAGAAGCATTTGATGATTATCTAGATGATAGAATGAGTAAATATGAACTTTTTAAAAAAATCAGTGAAATAAAAATTGAAAATTTAAAAAATATTAAAGATGTTTATCTAAAAGTTCCTAATTTATTTCAATTTAAATGGCTCCTATTCTGTGTAGTAATGTATTTTATTTGCGTTTTTATATCTATGAGTTTTTTAAAAAATGAAGTTTGGTTTTTTGTTTATTTTATATTTTTTCTATATGTTTATGCAAAAGGAGTTGACAGAAAAATTTTAGATAGAGATTTAAGATATTTATCTAATAGCATAGACAATTGTGAAGAATATATAGAAAAATTAAAAGAGAGAATTAAATATATCGAAGATGAGCTACTTGATTTTATGGATGGAGCGAAAGAAAAAGCAATTATAGAAGATTATTTTAAATTAAAAAAATATGCTGAATATGTAAAATTTCAACTTAAAATTTTAGAATCACAGCCAACGTTACAAAATGAATTAGATAAATTGAAAAATTCTTTTAAGTTTGAACCATCACATAAAACAATTGATTTTTATTTTTCTGGAATTGAAAAACAAATAAAAAACGAAATGGGATTTAGCGATAAGATGAAATCGATAATAGAGAATGAAGAAACTCTTTGGTTTAATAAAGATAGCTACAAATTTTATAATTATTTCTATAAAGAACGAGAAGAAGATTAAAAACTATTTGCGATGGATATAAAAGGTTTATGGGGTATTGAGGGTATAAGTAAAATAAAGACTAAAATTTACCACAATCAGCTTTATAACTTTTTATACTCTTGCCAACTTGCAAGTAACTTCACTTGGTTTGTATTGATTATAATCAGCAAAAGCTAAAATAGCTAATAATGATAAGATTATGAGTTTTTCATTTATTTATAAGGGATTTTATTTCAATTCTCATTTCTTCACATATAAAACAAAATAATTTGGCTTTAAATTCTACTAAGAAATCTTTAAAATTTTTTGTTGCGCAAACTAATAAATCATAAAATTCCACTAATTTCTTTTCATCGAAATTGCGTATTAAATCTAAAATTTCTTTTACATCACTTTTTTCATTTAATTTTGAAAATGTTACTCTAATATATTTCCCAAATTCACTATAAGCATATGTTTCGTTTTTTAATTTATAGGTTGATACTAAAAATCTTATTATATTAATAGCTAAATTTGGAATAGGCATTCGTATTCCTTAGCTTTTTGGTTAATTAAAGCAAATTTATACTTCTCATCTTCTAATTTTTTACCATCTAGCTTTGAGTTAATTCTCTCAAATAAATCTTCAAAAGAATAATTATCAAAGTTAAAATCACAATCGAATGGAGTTAGATTATAAAACACTAAAGAGTGAATATAATCAATCATTTTTTTAAATGATTTTCCCATTGTTTTTTGGTCAAATCTATTAAGATTATATTCTTTTAATATTTCATCTATTTTTTCTTTAACTTCGTTTGAGCATTCTGAATTTGGTTTAGGGTCATCTAAAGCTTTTGCTACATCAAGACTAAAAGGTCCAAATTTATAACTTTTAAAATTTATACCGATAAACGGTCTTGAATGTTGTTGATAATATTTCAACTCTAATAAAAATAATATTTTTTGATAAAGCCTTGCCATTAATGCGTCTTTACTTATCTTTTTAAGATAAGATACGGCTTCAATTAATCTTTTTTCCGATGCTGCATCCATTTTCCTCATTATATATCCTTTTTTGGAAATTAATATAATCTTTATGATACTAATTTATTTGCTAAAACAACTAAATTCTTTTTATCTTTTTTCTGAAATAACTTTTCTTTCTGTGGCTTGTGCATCTTTAAGCTTATTAGAAATTTTCCATAATTTGATAATTTCATCTTAATTTGCTTACCGTAAAAACCATTCCAAAATGATTGTATTTTTGTCATAAGTTTTCTTTCTCTATAATTAAACAAACCTAAAATATTTTATATTATACTGCACTTTGTTAAATAAAAACTTTAAATAAAAATAAAACCATTGCTTAAAATTCATCCCACCACTTCTATAAAATTTTTAAAGATTTCAATTTTCATTTACCAATTTTAAATTAGATTTTGGGTTGTTTGGTGTCTTTTGAATTTTTACAACTTTATAGATTTTCAAATCATCGATATCATCGATATCAATCCTAAAAGTAGTCGTTTTAAAACTATCACTTTGGTTAACTGGTTTAAATTCAATAACTCCAACATCTTTCTTTTCTACAAAAATCTTGCAAGCAATTTTATTATTATAGGTATAAACAACAAGATCTCCATGTCTTGGTTTTGAACTGTCTGTATCATATATAATAATGTCCCCATCTTCAATTATAGGAAACATGCTATCGCCATTCGCTCTAGCTGCTTTTAAATTTGATTTATTTTGCGATAATGGTATATAAGTAAATTCATCTTGACACTCATAAACATCATTAATTGGCAAGCCGCAACTTACAGAGCCAGTAATTCTAATTCTTTGTACTTCAATTGGCTCATCTGATATTAAAACATTTGCATCAGTTTCTCCAAGAACTTTCATAACCGCTTCGATAAATTCTGCAGTCATTTTTCTTTGTCCTAATGCATATTTTGAAATTGCAGCGGTTTTAATTCCATGTCCATTTCTATACCCATATGCGGTTAATTTCTCTGCTAGCTCATTTTGTGTTAAATTATGCTTTTTTAAGAGTTTCTTTAAATTCTCTCCATTCATATTTTATAACCTTATATTCCAAAATAATTATACATATTGTATAATTTATAATTCTACAAATCGGATTATTTTAAGAAAATTTTAATTATCCATTTTGTAGAATTATATTTATGAAAAGAATAGATTTAATTAAAAAAATAACTTTGAAATTTGGAGGAGCCAATAGCTCTTGGTATGCAAAACTTAACGGCAATAGGAAGGTTGATATAAAAACCGCATTAAAACTAAAAGATGAATTTAATATTCCATTAGAAGCATGGGGAGATTCTGAAATTTTGAGTAAAACAATGAATGAAATTATAAACATACCTAAGCGTGGGAGAAAAAGAAAGGATAGAGAATGAAAGTGATTGAATTAAAAGTTAAGATGCCTGATGAGTATTTTGAACTTTTGCAAAGTGTGGCAAATGATGGCGGATTTAATAGTATTAATGAGCTTATTGTGGATAAGATTGCTCATTTTATAAAACTTGAAAAATACTATAAAGAACTAGACAAAAAGGATATTCTAAGCCTTATTAAGACTTAGATTTCTCCTAAGTAATTTGGAGTTTGGGTAGAGTATGGTTTAGGTTGTGCAGCTTGTTCTAGCTGTTTTATCCTGTTTTCTAACTCTTTGATTTTTTCCATAAGATAAGGGATGTTTTTTAACAAGTTTAAATCTTTGTCATCCATTTTGGTAAGTCCTTTTCTTGATTTGGTGCAAAAAAATTATAGCAAAGGACTTTTTAAAACGGATTAAGGAATGAAATGCTTGAAAGATTGATTGAGATTATAGGATTATTTATTTTTACTTTGATGATGTTGCATTTTAGACTGTTTCTAGTGGCTGGTATTTCGGCTGGGATTTTAATATCTTGCATTTATTATTATCTAAAACGCATTTTTTATCACGGTAGTGAGGACAAATAATGTATTTAAATTTATCTTTTTTAAAAACCATTTCAAAAGGAGTTTTTTTGTAACTAATTTATATCCTAAGTTAGGATATAGTCTTTTTGTCAAATCGTTTTCTAGCTTCATATCTTTAATACAAACTCTTTTTAGTTTTTGTTTTTTAGTTAAATATAAAAACAAAGGACGGATACTTAAACCAAATAAAACACCTATTAAAAAATATAACAAATTTTCTAAAGTGGCGGTTTTTAGCATTTCGGATAAGAAAGAATTAAACATAAAAAGCCTTTTTAATTTAAATTATAACATAAAGGAGCGTTAGTGATACCAAGTTTTATAGCAAGTTTTGATGTAGCTTTGGGGCGTAAAAGCCTAAGAGAGAGAAAAGGCTATTTAAAATTATCAAACACTATAGCTTATGGTGGTCTTAGTGTTGATGCTTTAGCATTGTATATTCAATTAGCAAAGCTTAGTGAAAAAACGATTGTAAGTGAGATCTATCTAAGAGAGTTTATAAAAGTTAAAAATAATCAAAGAATTAGTTTAAATAGACTAAGAATTGCTAAAAAAGAATTAATTGAACTAAGACTTTTGGAAATTAAAAAGGTTAGAAATGGCTCTTTAAATTTTTATGAGTGGATTTTAAAAGATGAAAATTATCAAGTTAAAAAACATTTTAACAAATCTTTATCTTTGCTTAAAAGCAGTGATGAAAAGCTAAGCAAAACTCTTAAAAATAACACTTCATCAATCGACAGAAAATTAACTACTGAAAACGAAAAAAAAGAGAATTTGCATTATATAGAAACACGCACGCACGCGATAATAAATTTATAAATAATATAAATATTAATAATAATAAATTTATAAAAAAAGAGAATTTAGAAAATTTAAAAAATAATCAAGAAAAGAAAGAACGCGTTTTTAATCAAAACGCCTCTTTTGTGACGAGCTTTATTGATTTTAGCAAAAAGGAGTTAGAGAAAATGGCAAAAAAAGAGTTTAAAGTCCCAAATGCAAATGAACTCATGAGACAAATAATAGCTTTTAATGAGAAAAATGGCACAAACTTTGGTGAAGAGTTGGCTAATGATTTTATAGGCTATTGGGATGCTAGGGAATGGAAAAGAAATGGAAAAAGAATGTCAAGTGTGGCAGGAAGTCTTTATACATGGCTTAAATACGCTAAAGAAAATGAAGCAAGAAAAAATCAGCGTTTTAACAGAAAAAAAGAAGCCAATCCTAGTGTGGTTGATAGCTTGATGGAGTATTACGGAATGAAAGATGAGAACAAAAACAAGCTCTTAGGATGCTTTTAAGGAGTAGAAAATGCAAGAAAAAATACAAATTTTAATGGACTTATTGGAAATTAATAAGGCTCAAGCAACTGATATAGTAGGTAGATATTTGCAAGATGCAAAAGATATTCATGCTTTCTTAGATTTTTATTTCGAAACTTTAGAAAGAGAGAATATCGTAGGGACAACCTATGAGAAATTAAGAAGAGTTTGCAAAAGAGCTGAAATCGAGTTTAAAAAGCGTTTTGAAGACAAAGAATTTTTTTAGAATGGTTAAAAAATAAATATAAAAATAGTCCATTTTTTAGATTGCTTGAAAGTGATTTTAAATACTCATATGTTTGTTATGATGGACAGGGCAACCTTTTTAAACGATTAGCAAAATCAATTAATATGTTGGTTTGTCTAAATAATTTTGGAGAATTAACCTACGAAGATGGAGAAATGCTAAAAAATAACGAATTTAAACACACTTTAATAGATTTTATATTTAAAAATCAAGAGCGCATAGGAAAAGATATATATAAATACTTCTTATAAGATAAAAGGATATACATCTTTAAGCCATGAAGAAGAATATAATAACTTTAAGAAGGTGCAGAAAAAATTTTTTAAGGAGAATCAAGAAGAATTTCAAAAGAAAGTAAAAGTCAAAATGGCTTTTAAAAATATAAGCTAAATTTAAGAAAGTCTGAAATGGAAAAGTATATTTTAAAAATTGATTTAAAAAGCAATCCTGTACCTTATAAAAGAACCACGCAAAGATCTAAATTTGCATGTAAAGATTATCTTAAATATTTAGATTTTAAAAAACTCTTGCAAATGGAGTTTAGAAGACAAAATAATATTAGCTGTTTTCAAGCCTTTGATAAGCAAAAGAAATATGAGTTTTCTTTAAAAATAGGATTTAACAGCAAAAGGCATGGCGATGGGGACAATATCGTAAAATGCGTGTTAGATGCGTTATTTGAAAACGATAAGAATGTTTTAAAAGGCGATTATGAGATTATTAGTTTTAAAAAATCTTTTTTAAACTTAGAAATCAAAGAATTTAATTTTAAAGAAGGGGTGGCTTGATGGCTAGAATGATGACAAATGGCAAAAGTATGACAAAAGAAGAGCTTGTTTCAAAAATAGAGAGTTATTTTAATGAAAGAGTTGTCTTAAAAGAAACTAAGGAGAGTATTATTTTTGCACCTAAAACAAAAGTGGGATTAGCTGTGTATTTAGGAATTACAATGCAAACCTTAGGCGAGTGGGAGAAGGATAAGGATTTCGGAGAAATTGTATCTCAAGCTAAGCAAAAATGTGAAATGGATATTTTAAACCATTCCTTAATCGGCACTTATACTCCTAGCGTTAGTATGTTCTTGCTAAAAAATCAACATGGCTACGTGGATAAACAAGAAGTAGTTAGCGATAATGTTCAAAAAATAGAAATTATAAGAAGTGAAATCAAATGAAATTAAAGCTTGACTTTTCTTACACTCCTGCACAACTTAAAGTTTTTGATGATAAAAATCCACGCTTTATAACTGTAGCAAAGGGCAGAAGACTTGGTTTTACAAGGGGAAGTGCTAAGTTTGTTATCGAAAACTTGCTTTTAGGACAAAATGTTTTATGGGTGGATACCATACAAGCAAATTTACAAAATTATTACGAGTTATATTTTACACCTGAGTTAAAAAACTTACCAAAAGATTTTTACTCATGGAGTGTGCAAGACAAGAAACTAATTATTAATGGAGCAGTGCTTCATATGAGAAGTGCTGAAAGAAGTGAAAATATCGAAGGTTTTGGATATGACCTTGTTATCTTAAACGAAGCAGGAATTATTTTAAAAGGTAGTAAAGGAGAGTATCTTTGGTACAACGCTATAAGACCTATGTTGCTTGATAACCCTAAATCAAGAGCAATTATCGGTGGAGTTCCTAAAGGAAAAAATCTATTTTACGAGCTATGTAGAAAAGAACTCAGCGATAAAAATTGGAAACATTTTCAATTCTCAAGCTATGATAATCCATTTTTAAAAGAAGAGCAAATTAAAGAATTAATTGAAGAAGTAGGCGGAGAAGGTAGTGAAGTTGTCAAGCAAGAAATTTATGGTGAGTTTATAGATAGCTCGAGTGCTGAATTATTTTCTCTAAGTGAAATTGAAAATGCGATGAGCAAGAACTCTTTTAGCATTGAAAAAATGCAAGGCGAGAATATTTGGGGGCTTGATGTAGCAAGATATGGAGATGATAAGAGTGTTCTTGCAAAAAGAAAAGGTTTTGTAATTGATGAGATTAAAAAATACTCACAACTTGGAACTATAGAATTAGCAAACAAAATACTAGCTGAATACAATCAAAGCGAAGATAAACCAAAAGGTATTTTTATAGATACTTGCGGTCTTGGCGTTGGCGTATACGATGTCTTGTTAAATTATGGTTTGCCTGTATTTGAGGCAAATTCTGCAAATTCTGCAACCAGTAATGAATACTTAAATAAAAGAGCACAAATGTATTTTACATTTGCTAAAAACTTAAAACACATGGAGCTTTTTAAAGATGAAGAATTAAAAAAAGATATGAGAATGATTGAGTATGAATATAGCGACAAGGGGCTTTTAAAGATAGTTTCAAAAGAGTATTTAAAAAAGAATTATGGCAAAAGTCCTGATGTTAGCGATGCGGTGGCATTAACTTTTTTTGAAAAACTATACAGCAGAAACAATACTAATGAAGATTGGAGTTATGATGGCTGGTGAGTTTTTAATGATCTATGATGCAATTGATGTAAACAAAATAAAAAAGCTTTCAAATTTAAGCGATGAGGCTATAAAGTCAAGTCTTGCAAATGAATTTTTAGAGCTTGTATCAGGGTTTAATAATATTTCTAAAAAGAAATTTAAAAGAGAATTTGCGGAGTTTTTATGTGAAAAAGGAGTGAATGAAAAAGATATTTTAAAAATAACAAATTTAAGCAAAACAACAATATGGAGAATTATGAATGAAAACAAAAAGAACTAATGATGAGAGAGTGTCGTTTTTAACACAACTCATTAGCGAAAGTAAAAGTGGATATGAAAATTACAAACCACACTTTAAAGAGTTGCAAGATGCTTATTTGCTTGAAAATAAGGTAATGCAAAAATTGAGAAAAAGAAATAAATCAAGTATTTACATACCAAAAATAAACGCTAAGGTAAAGTATTTAATCACTAGCTTAAATGATGTATATTTTAATAGTGAGAGAATGGCAGATATTGAAACTTACATTAATAGCGATGATACGATTATAGAGCTATGGCAGAATGCAATTGATTTTTATAGTGGTAAAATCAATATGTTTAAGATTTTTCAACCGCTTTTCTTAGATGTTTTACTTGTGGGAACAAGTATAGCCAAGGTTACTTGGCATAAAGGAATGCCACGCATTGAAAGAGTAGATATTGATAGTATATTCTTTGATCCAAATGCGTTAAATAGCGAGGATGTAGGATATATAGTCAATGAAATTTACCTAACCTATAATCAAATCCATGAAAGACAAAAGCTAGGTTTTTATAAAAAAAATGAAATTGAAAAGCTTTTTGATGAAGATGATGAGTATAAAAAAGTAAAGCTTTATGATATTTATGAAAGAAAAAACGATGATGAGTGGGTGGTTTCTACCTTATTTGAAAATAATTTACTTAGAAATGAAGTTACTTTGCAAGATGGACAGCCTTTTGTCTGGGGTTCAATGCTACCACAACTTAAAAAGATAGATAACGAAAACTATGTAAGTGCTTATGGCGAGCCTATAATGGCTTCTGCTATGCCTTTGCAAGATGAAATTAATATAACTAGAAATCTTTTAATAGATGCAGCAAGAACTCATATCATGCCTAAAATAATGATACCAAAATCAATGGGAGTAAGCAGAGAAGATATAGAAACCTTAGGAAAACCAATATATACAGACGATCCAAAAGGAGTGCAGATATTACCACCACCAAATGTAAATAGTGCGGGAATAAATTTACAACTTTTAGAAAGCGAACTCACAGAAGTTACAGGAGTTAGTCCACAAAACAATGGAGCTCAAACTGCACAAAATGAAACAGCAACAGAAATTAGCATAAAAGCACAAGAAGGTGGAAGAAGAAGTGCTGACTACATAAGACAGTATAACGAAACTTTTATAGAGCCTTTATTTGATAGATTTGCAATGCTTGTTTTTAAGTATGGAGAAGATAGTTTTTTTAATGGTTTTCAAAGAGAGGATATACCTAGTTTTAGATTTAAAATTCAAACCGGCACAGGTGCCATGAATAAAGAAATTAGACGTGCAGGAATTCAAGCTAGTATGCAAGTTTTTTCACAATTATATCAAATGTATATGAGCATAGGCGATGCAAATTCTGCTTATGGGATTATAAATGCTAGCAAAGAACTTACTAAAGAATTATTACCAATTTTAGGTGTAAAGAATGTAAATAGTTTATTTGCTTTTGAAAACAATGAAGATATTAATCCGCAAATGCAAGGAGAAGCTAATGCTGAGTATTGAAATTAAAAGCGATATATCTAAAACCAAAGGAGGAAAGAAATTAATAGATTTTATAAAAGCAAAATATAGCGAATGTTTTTATATAGCTAAAAATAATGACGAGAAAGAATTAAGGTTAAAAGCTTTAGATACTATGGCTTTTTTAGATGTAATAATTAACAAAATAAAGGATGAAGAAGATGGAAAATGATGCTTTAAAAGATTTAATTAATGTTATAACAGATGATGATAAAGGACAAGTTGCTAATAATGGCGATGAACCTACGCAAGTAGAAGATAATGAACCTATGCAGGTTGCTAATGAGAACGAGCCTGATTATAAGGCGATGTTTGAAGCTTATAAAAGTGAAAATGACAACAAATTAAATGCTTTAATGAGTGAGCTTGAAGCTTTAAAAAATCCAAAAAAAGAGCCAAGCGAACAAGAATTACAAAGAGAGCAGTATTTAAAAGAATTAGGACTTGATGGACTTGATGAGAAATTAAAAAGGCTTGAAGAGCTTGATAAAAAGCAAAAAGACAAAGAAGAGCAAGATGCGCTAATCGCTAAATACGCACAAGTAGAAAGCGAGTTAAGAAAAGCCTATCCTGATGCGGATTTAAAGGCTATGGCAGAACTTGCCACAAAATTAAATGGTTTAGGCGAAGGTAATATTGACAGCTGGAAAACCTTGCTTAATTTGGTCGGAAAATCAACTAATGCTAAAAAAGCTGAAGATTTATCAAGTGCAAATAATAATGTAAGAACTAGTGATTTTAACGATAAGTTAAAAAAAGGCGAAGTTAGCGAGATAGATCTAGGTAAAGAATTATTAAGTTTAGTATAAAGGAGAAATTATGGATTTTATAACAGCTTTAAAAGGTGGTACAGGATTAGGATCTAGCTTTGCAGATACTTTGATGAAAACAAGCAATTTCACTCCAAATTTAGCAAGCAGTAGTAGTGGTTTTTTAAATGGATTAAAAAATTCTTTTAGTAATTTTGAAGATTGGTTATTTAAAAGTTCTGATGCAAATAAAGTAACTAATTTTGATAGATTAGGAAATGTTTTAGGTGGTGCTGGTGCTTTATATGGTGCTTATAATCAGCAAAAGATGGCACAAAAGAATTATGAGCTACAAAAAGATGCTTATAACTTCAATAAGTATCTAGCTAATGAAGAATTAAATAGAAGAAAGAATATGGAAAATAAACTTCAAAACGTTTGGAGTAATTAAATAGATTTGGATTTAAGGAAGCCAAAGGGAAATTATAGCTCCCCTTTAAAAAGGGAAATCAAGTATTAATAAACCTTGACTATAATTATACAAAGTAGTATAATTATAACTATAATTTTGGTTAGCAATTTAATCACCTCCCAACTGGGCGGTAAATTAACGCTAAAGGGCGGCAACCCTTTGGCGTTGCACCCTTTTGAAATTATACACAAACTTCCTTAAATCCTTTATTTTAAAAGAAAAAATAAAGGAAACAAAATGGCATTTTACAACCCACAAAGAGTAGTATTTAACCCCGATACAGGCGTTATACAAAACGCGGGAAAAGTCGGTGGTGTCTTATATGACATCATGAGCAAAAGTTATGATGATAAAGTTAAAGCTAATAGGTTTCAGCAAGAGCAAGATTTAAGAAAGCAACAAATGGAATTTAATCAGGCTATGCAAAATAATCAGCTTTTGCAAAATGAATTTAATAATGCTTTAGCCTTGCAAAAATTTGACCTTGAAAGACAAAAACAAGCTCAAAATAATGCTTTAAATTGGGCTAAATATAAAGAAGATAAAGATTATAATCAAAAATATTTAGATTATTTAACTGGTAAAAATACTAATAAAACAAATAATAATTCAGGCTTTAGTATAGATACTAATGGCAATTTAACTGAACTACAAACAATGAAAGATGTTTTTAGCAAAGAAAGTAATGGCGGGGATTTGTATAATTTTGCAAAAACCGCTAAAACGCAAAATATAAATTTAAATGATATTTATGGATTTGGAGATACCATAAGTCAAAAATTAAGAAATACTCCTTTTAACAATAGTAAAAACTTAAAACAAGAATTCGCAGATAAGCTAAAAGCTGAAATAAATTTAGCACTAGTTAATATCACAAGTGGCAGGATGAGCAATGAAGATAGGCATAGATTAGAAGAATTGGTTAAAACAGATAGTTTTTATTTCTTTGATAAGTATGCTAAACATGATATTGAAAAAGCAGTAGAAATACTATATAGAGTAAAAAATGATGCCTTAAAAAAAGAATATATGGATATTTGGAAAACAGAAAGGTATTTAAAAGATAGAGATAATATAGAAAATTATTATAACAATATGTATAAAAAGCTAGAAAATGAAAAGGCTATGATAAAAGATTTTATAAATGGTGGAAATATTTTAGCTTCTCAAGGGCAAAGAGTGCCATTAAATAAGATTTTATCACAACAACCGCAACAACAATTAACTCAAGATTTTTTACAACAAAACAATATGATTACATTTAGATAATAAGGATAAAAGATGACAATACAAATACCACAAGGTGCAAAAACAATGCAACTTTTTGATATGAATATAGATATACCAGAAGGAAAAACTTATATAGATATTGATGATAATTTTTTGCAAAATAAATATAATCAATTTATGCAAAATAATCAGCAACAAAACAATTTTAATTCACAAGAAGAATTAGCTTTAGATGGTAAGCCTATGAGTATGTATCAAGCTCCAAGCTTACCGCAAGAAAAACAAGAAATTGGTACTTGGGATAAAATAAATCAAGGATTATCTGATTTTAATGAATTTATAAACCCTTTAAATGCTGTATACCTCAGGCTTTAGACTATCTCACGCCAAAAGTTACAAGCGGTGAAGAAGGGGCAAGGCAAAAAATAGAAGATGCAACAAATCAGATATCAGGCGGGTTGCTACCTAGAATTTTTACTAGCCCTAGCAATGAAGAGCAAAAGCAAATTTTTCAAATCGCATACGATGAAATAAAAAAATTAGGGTATGAGCCATTTTTAGAAATAAATAATGGAGACTATAAATATATAGGCGTTGATAAAAATGGAAAAGAAATTGATTTTACTCCTAGCTTTAGAAATACACTTGCTAGCACTAAAAACGAGTTAGCATTTTCTGTAGCTGGTGGATATGCTGGAAGCTTAGCAAAAACAGCAGGACAAACAATAGCTAAAAAAGCCTTAAATTATTTCGCACCATCTGCAATTGGTGCTGGTAACGGTGCTATGGCTGATCTTCATTCGCAAAGTAATAATACAGGAATTGAAGCAAGTTATATGGATTATGCTAAAAGGCTTGGAAGTGCAGCCGCAGAAGATGCCTTAGCAGGTGCTGTAGTTGGATCAGCTATAAAGGGAATAGGAAAAACATATAAAAGCGTTGGTGATTTAATAAGCAGTGCAAAAACAGGAGCGCAAGCTGGTAAAGATATGATAGACGGCATGGCGGTAAAAGGTGGTAATTTAAAAGAAAATATAGGGGATAAGCTTAGAAAAATAAGCCCTAGTATTTTAAATGATTTAGCTTCACAAGGTAGCGAAACTTCTAGACTTTATGCCAAAGAAATTGCAGACAGTAAAGGTAATGGCGTCTATGATGAGCTTTTAAAAAATGCAAATAAAATGCCTTTAGAAGTCAATCAAGGAAATGCTATTGTTGATACTATTGCTAATAAGGCTAATTACTTTAAAGAAATGTCAAAAAATAAAACTATAAACAATATTTTAGGAAAAACAGAAGAAGGTTTAAGAAAATTTAGCAAAAATATAGGTTCAAAAGAAGCAATACTAAATCAACAAAATCTCTTAAACATGTCTTTAATGGACGATGATTTAGCAAAAATGGCAAGAGATGTTTTAATCGCTAAGCCTGAAGTTGCTAATAAGGTTGGTAATACTTTAGCAAATAGCGATGAAGCTTTACTTAAAAACTTAAAGCTTGATAATGAATTTAGCGCTAAAAATCTTTATGATTTAAATAACGCTAGAAAATTAAGAGCTTATGAAGAGTATGGAAAAGGACTTGATAAACTAGATGAACTTAATCCAAATGGCATAAAAATAGATAAAAAAAACTTAAATGATTTAATACAGAACGCTGATTTTTTTGGGCAAAACATACCTAAAGCTTTAAAAGACTTTTTAAAAGAATTAAATAGTAATACTCCTATGAGTGCTACAAAACTTAATACACGCATTAAAGAGCTTAGTGAAGAGATAAAAACAAATAAAAGCTATGATTTTAATAGCTTTTTAGAAAACTTAAAACAAAACCTATTAGATAGTATGGTAAAAAATGCTATTAATCCACAAGAAGCAAAGGAGATTTTAACCAAGATTAGAAGTGATTATAAAGCTTTTAAAACTTATGAAAAAAGCAATATAGCAGATAAACTTTCAGGCAGTGAAAAAGATATTACTAAAAAATTAAAACAACTTATAGATGAAACCAATCCTAAGAAAAACTACGAAAGCATAAGTAAGGGACTTAATGATAAAGAGTTAATCATACTAGATGATGAAATTATAAAAAGATTTATAGATAAAAACAAGCTTGAGTTTAATGGCAAATATATAGTTAATTATCCTAAATTAATGAAAGATATTGAGAATTTTACTCCTAAAAGTAATAGTGCAAAAGAGAAAATACAGGTTTTAAAAAGTATTTATAATTTGCGTTCAAGCTTTGAGCATATCATTGATGGTATTTTTAATACTAAGGCAAAAGAAGCTGGAAAAGGTATATCAACTGACTTTAAAGCAAGAGCTATGACTATGCTTGTAAATAGTTTTACAGATCATGTGGCTTTTATCTTTTTAAGATTTGCAGAAATTGGCAAGAGAGCAGGACTTAGGATACAAATGCGAAGAGCTTTTGCAAATATCAATACTTTGCAAGATTTTAATAAAGCTAGTAAAAACTTTATAGAAAGCATTAAAGATAAAGCATTAAAAGAAGAAGCTGTAAAAGCTAAGAGTGAGTTTAATACCAAGATTAAGGATTTAGTGCAAGGGAATGGCTTTGTGATGTATCAAACTAAGCCTAAACAAAATAATTATAATGTAGAATTTAGCTTAAATGATAATGTGAAAAAGAATTTAAATATAAATGAATTAAAAGCTAACTTGCATAGACTACAAGAAAAACACCCTGAAATGTTTAAAACAAATGGAAGCGTTGCAAGAGTGATTAAAGAAATAGCAAATAATCCTAATAGATACTATGCAAACAATAAATTAGATATTTCTTTGGTTGCCAAGGATTTGAAAAATGGTAAATTAGGTAAAATGGGTATAGTCAATCAAGGTGAAAATATAGGCAAAGTTGGACATCTTAGTATATCTAGCAATAAAGAAAAAGAAATTGATAGGCTAAACGATAGAAATAAGAAACATTTAGGGGTGGGGTCGCCTACTCCCACACTCCGTGTCGCTGATGATTATCAGCACGGACAGAAGGCTGGTGCGAATGCACATTCCCTAAATAATCCTAATTCTACCCAAGCTAAGCCTAAAAAAAACTTAATGGATGATATAAAAGAGAATATTAAGAATAAAGAAGTAGAGAAAAAGAATAAAAAAAGCGTAAAACAAAGACTTGATGAAAAAATACAAAATGATAAAAAGGCTAGAAAGCAAAGAATTGAGAAAATAAAACAAGTTATAGCTAGAAAGCAAAAAATAGATAAGGTTAGAGATAAAAAAAATAACAGGGAAATAGCAGGAAAAATAGGCACTCATGCGCTAAAAAATCTTATTAAATTAAAAGAAAGGAGAGAAGATAAATAAAAATTAAGGGTTTATCCCTTAATTTTATTACAATTGCTTCAATCTTCAAACTATTCTTAATATTAATAGGAAAAGATAAAGAAAATGTAAATTAATTTTTAGGTTTGTTTTTTATAGAATCAATTATTTTAGGTAAAAGTGTCAATGCTCCTAATATAAAAGCAAAATAAGCACCTTCATTATGCCCATTAAGAATAAGATATAATCCAACACATATACTAGTAATAGTTATAAGTAGAAAAGATACCATTCCAAAACCATTCAAAAATGATAAGATTTTATATCTTTTTTTCTAGTTTCTATATTTTTATTCTCTAAATCTAGTATTTTATTATCGTTATCTTTTTTATACTCTAAAGATTTCTCTAGCATTGTCACAATTCTATCTGCTAAATCTTTAGGCAATTTTCCTATAGCATTAAGTTCATTTTCCATAAGAAAATTAAGCTGAGTATTGAAAGTTTGAGATGGATTTTCTTTATTTTGATTTTCTTGTTTAATAGTATTAGGTGTTTTTTGTTTTTGTGATTTTTTCAATTTGTTTCTCTCTAAATTCAATATTCTCTTTATATAATTTTGCTTGTTTTTCTCTTATAATAGCATTTAAATCCCATAAATTAAAGCATTCGTTTTTTATAGGTCTACCTACAAAACCATCTACAAAAGCTTGTGTTTTTGTCATTTTGGTTTTCCTTATTTTTGTTTTGTGATTTTTTCGAATTTGGCGTTATACTCTTCATTGCTATGTTTTCTTAATTCTTCGGATTTTTTATAAAAATCAGTTATCATTGTTTTTCTATCTTTTAAAGATGTAGCTTTAAGGATATCTGCATTAAACATATTTGTAAAGCCAAATAAAAAAGCATTTATGTTTGACATTTTTACTCCTTAAAATTCTTAGCTTATACTGATTTTAATTAAATTATACCTTTTTTATAGTTAATTTATACTTATTTATATATTATAATCTTACTTTTTTTAAAATAAATAATTTGCTTTAAAATACACTATTTTTATTTTATAAAAGGTTTTATAGATTTTGAAATTTCATCTAAAACTTTTGCTTTTTCATAATTAATGAGCCAACTATCAACCCATTTGGGTGTTTCGCCTTTTGCATTCCAATTGATAACACCATTATAAACAGCTCCGACCATATTTGCAAATTCTTTTTTTGTAAGCTCTAATTCATTTAATTTTTTTTCAAATGTTTCTATATCCATTTAATATCCTTATGGTTTTTCAATTTTAAAAACTATCTCTTTTATTTGCTCGTATGATTTTACTTTTAAATGATTTTCTAAAAAAGGTTTAGTCCAATCAGGCACACTATCTATTCTTTTCCAATTCATTATAGTTTGATACGGTGTATTTGATATTTGCGAGAATTCTTTTTTGCCAAGATTTGCTTTTGCTAATAATTTTTCAAATTCATTATTATCCATTTTTCTCCTTTTTATATTGTTTCAATAGTTTTATTATATCAAAAATTAGTTAAAACCTATATTAAGCCTTGACAAAAATATTTTTTAAATATATAATTACAGCGTTTAGTTAGTTAAACAATATTTTTTACAAAGGAGTTTTTATGACAGATTTAGTTGTTATAAACGGGCAGAATGTGAGTTTTGAAGCGGTGGGCGACCAAACCTACACCACTTCATTAAGTATTTCTAGTGTGTTCAAGAAAGAACACAAGAATATTTTAGCAAAAATTGATGAATTGCCACAAGATGAATTTCGTGAGCTTAATTTTAAGCTTACGGAGAGAACCGCTCAATTTGGGGCAGTTATTAGAAGTGAGCCGTATTACAAAATCACCCGTGATGGTTTTTCTCTTTTAGTGATGGGTTTTACAGGTGAAAAGGCTTATAAATGGAAAATCGAGTTTATCAAAGCTTTTAATGAAATGGAAAAAAGACTAAGAAATATTGAATATGAGAAGCACGATAAGTTAGCTTTTAGACAAAGTTTAGGTTACAAATCTCAATTAGCACAGCAAAAGCAAAAATATGAGAATGAGATTAAAGCTTTAAAGTATGATTTAGAACAAAGTAAAAACAATTTTAAAGATAAATTAAATTGTATATTGGCTAAAAATGGTTTATATGCCTTTGATTTTAAAACTTTTAAAAATTATGCCTTAAAGCTAGAAAAAATGTTAAAAGATTTAAAAGATGATGAAAACAAAGAGAATAAACTACTTTTAAGAATGCAAAATGATTTCTTAGAATGTTTAGAACTTTATAAAAGTATAAATATTTGAAGTCTTCACCCTGCTTTTTTTGAAGACTTTTTAGTGTTTTAAGGACAAACTAAGCAGGGTTTCTTTAAAATATCATTAACTATATTAAAAGATTAGTTCTTATCTAGCTCTTTATCGCTACGATAAGGACTACTAAAAGCATTAAGATTATAATAACTTCATTCATCTTAACCTCCTTTCAAACTTTTTACAAAGTCTTCAAAGAGATATCCTTAAAACTATAAAATTATACATAAAAAATACTTAAAAATTTAATTTCATTTCAAAACACACTATATTTGAAATAGTCATTTTTGGAAAAATCCTTAAAACTAAACTAAGGAGAATTTAAAAATGGCTTTACCTTCAATGGGGCATACAGCACCCGCAACAGAAAATGTTAAGTTAAAACAATCAATATATGAAACGATTATTAAAATTGGAGCTACTGAAACACCAATTTTAAATAAAATAGGTACTTCAAAGGTTACAAATCCTTTAACTCATAGTTGGATTACTGATACTTTTGAAGAACCAAAAAAGAATGCAAATTTAGAGTTAAGTAAATTTGTAGGTGAAACAAAAAACACAGCCCAAAAAACTACAAATGCTACTCAAATATTCATTACCGAAGCCATGGTATCAAAAGCTTTGTTAAAAGCAAATCAATATGGTGGCAATGAAATGGAGTATCAAATAGGCAAAAAAACCAAAGAACATAAAATGGATATGGAATATGCTTTATTTGGTCTAGGCAGAGATAGTGATGTAAAAAAATCAGTTTTCAAAGATTATGTTCAAGCACAAGAAGCAACAAGTGGAGAAATGGCTGGACTTTTTCATTATATCGCTAAAGGAAAAGATAGCTTTGCTGATGGAAAGCGTGGAAATGTATTAGCTTTTGATGAAACAGGAGATTGGAGCGGAACTGCAACAGAACTAACAGAAGATAAACTTAATCAAATTTTGCAAACCATTTGGAATAGCGGAGTTACGCCTAAAGATGTCTTTTTAGGAGCTGACTTAAAAGGAGCTATTAACAAATTTGCTACAAGAATTTTAGGCAATGAAACAAAACTAGCAGGACAAGTAGTAAGCCTTGAAACAGATTTTGGAACGGTAAATTTCCATATGCATAGATTATTAAGCCCTAAATATGGTTTGGGTGATGTTTTAATTGCTGGGGATTTTGAGTATATGAAACATGGGCTTTATATTCCTACTATGATTGAAGATGTTCCAACTGATATTACTGTAAAAGCAAAAAGATTTTATACGCAAAGCACTTTAGAAGTAAGAAATGCTGATGCTTTTGCTATAGGCGTGGGATTAACTAGTGGAAATAATGCAAAGGCTAAAGCGGTTTTAAAAGCAGCAAAAGGTGCATAATGCTTTGTATTATGGCTAAAAAACTCATTATCGCTAAAGTTAAAAATTCTTACAAAATGATAGAAGATGATGAAGTTTTGAAAGCTTATTTTATGGAAGCATTTTATTATATTTTATCAAAATGTGTTCCTAGCGTTCTTTTAAAAAATGTAGAGCAAGGCGAAAAAGTTTTTAGGCAAGTTAGAAATAATCATTTTTTGATTATTCCTGATGAGCCTGATTTTGACAATGAAAAAGAACATTTAATGATAGATGAAACACTTAGTTTTGCTGTGATTAATTATGTTTGTTATTTGATTACAAGATGCGAAGAAAAAGACTTTCTGGCATTATGTGACAAGATAATTTATGAGTATATAGCTAATGATGGCAAGGAGCTTGATGATGAAAGAACATGGTTGTAATTGTAATTTCGCAAAAAAATTTAATAGAGCTTTGAGTTATAAAGACTATGTGCAAAGTATAAATAGTGCTGATTTTATAGCTTATTTAGATGATAAAAAATGGCTTTTAGCCATGGATGATCTGCTTTTCTTTTGTGAAAAGAGAATTAAAGATAGTGATTATTATGAAGGTTAAAAATGGGAACAAGCTTAAATGAATTAAAAACAGGTAGAGAAAAACTTGAAATCATAAATCAAGTTTTAGCTAGAATAAACAGCATTTCAGAAGCAATAGACAATACAAGACTTGATGAAGTTGTAGGCTTAAAACAAGCTTGCGAATCTTTAAAAAATGAATGTTTAAAATTTAAAAATGATATTGTAGATAAAAATGATGATATTTTAAGCAAATATGATGATATTAATAAAAAATATTCAAATATAAGTGAAAAATACAACAATGTAAATGCAAAATTTGATTATATTAAAGAAGCGTATGAAGATTTTTCTTTAAATAAACAAGAAATACAAAACATTAAAGATTTTTTAGAAAATAATACAGAAGAGTTTGAGAATTTAAAAAAAGATATACAGAAATATGAAGAAATAAAATTTAATTTAGATAATTATATTAATGAAATTAAACAAAATAAAGATTTTGTAAAAGAATATTTTGATTTGAACACAAAAATTAAAGATGAAATTTTAAGTGAACTTAATCATGCTTTAGAAATTGTAGATAGCTTACATTTAAATGTTGATGAATTAAAAGAAATAAAACCTGAATTAATAAGTATTAAAAAAGAAGTAAAAGATTTAGTAAATGAAGCAAAATTAGTAGTAAGTGAAGCAAGCGAAATTATAAAAAATAAAATTAACACTATATTCTTTGAAAACCAAAGATTAAATCAAGAAATGATAGATAGTGTTAAAAAGCTAGAAGAAATTAAATTTGATATTGGAGTTAAATATAAAGAAATAGCTAGTGCATATGAACTACTTTTAGAAAGCAAGCAAAATATAGAAGATTTAAGAGAAGTTATAGCTTTATATAAAGAATTTGAAAATGATATAACATCTTATTCCCAAATTATAAAAGATTTTAAAAGTAAAATAGAAAATTTAGAACGAGATTTAAAATCACAGTCTGAAAGTATCTACTCTTCTTTAAATGATAAACAAAATGAAATATTAAAAAATTTAAATGAAGTAAAAAATGAAGCTTTAGTTAAATTTGATGAACTTACAGCAAAATGTGAAGGGTATAAAATACATTTTGAGCAAAGTTATGATAGGTTTAATCAAAGAGCTTTGATAGCTAATGAAGATTTAGGTAGGTTAGCTGAAGTTGCTAAAAAAGAACTAGGTAATGATAAGTTAATTTATGAAACAGAATTAAAAGTTTTAGCTGAAGAAACAATAAAACAAATGGAAGAAATGCTCAAAGGTTTAAGTGATGAAAGAAATGAAGTCACAGAGGTTTTTGAAACTCAAAAGAAAGAATTTACTACTCTTGTAGATACTTCTAAAGTTATGATTGACAACTTAAATCATATTTTTAATGCGAATTATCAAGCAAAGAAAAATGAGTTTAGTATTATTTTTAATGAAAAATTGCATAGTTTAAACGAGAATAAGCAAGATTTTTTAAATGAGCTTGTGAGCGCAAAAGAAAACGGACTCAATAAAATAAATGAAACAAAAGATCAAAGCCTTAATGAAATAATCCAAACAAAAGAACAAGGACTTAATGAGCTTGAAACTAAAAAAGGTGAGTGCATAGATGAGATTGACAATCAAGCAAGAATCTATGATATAAGTGGTGTTAAGGCTAATGTTGAATATCTTCTTTCTTTGCTTAATGAGAAAGATGATGGTAAAGATGATGGAATTAAAGATGAAATTGCAAATATAGAGCAAGGTATAAAAGATAAAGAACAAGAGCTTGAAGAGATAAAAAAGCAAATTGAAGAAGCTTTAAACAATAATGATGAATTAAAGCAAAAAAATGAGGAATTAAAGGAAATTAAAAATCAAATCGATGAGGCTTTAAGTCAAGAACCACCTGCTGATACAAGCGAACTTGAAGAGAGAAAAGAAGAACTTGAAAATCAAATTGCTGAGCTTGAAAAAGAGATTGCTGGTGAATTAATTAACAAAAAAGAGGAAATTGAAAAAGAACTTGAAGAAGCTAATCAAAACTTAGAGGACAAAAACAATGAGTTAGAGCAAAATGAAAAAGATAAAAAGCTAATTACACAAAAAGTATTAGATATAACTATTAAAACTTTAGAAGCACTTATAGATACAAAAGTAAGTTTAAATGGTGATGAAGAGATAATATGGAAATAAAACTTTTGCTAATCCTATTTTAGTAAAAGTAAATCCAACTAATAATAACCATTTAACAAATAAAATCTATGTAGATACCGCTTTAAATACAAAAGCAAATTTAAATGGAGATAATATATTTAATGGCACAAATACTTTTAATCAGGCATTAACTTCTCGGGCCAATCCAACAAATGATAATCACTTAACTAGAAAATGGTATGTAGATTATGGTGGTGGAATTAAAAATCTTGGCACAACTGGCAGTATAAATCTAGATTTAAGACAAGCTCAACATTTTATTTTAACAGCAAATGCAAGAACAAGCATAGGAATAGCTAATTTTGGAGGAGTAGGAAAAAGCGGAACAATAACCATAAATAATTGTCAAAATGTAGTAGCTTTTAATGCCCCTTTTAATTTTAGAATAGCTCAAAGTGGATTTAGTGGCACTGAAACTTTTGCTTATTTTTGCATAGCTTCGAATAATGTAAGATTAGTAAGGACTTAAAATGAATTGTCTCCTTCTTTCTAATAATGGTATAGCACTAAATTTACCTCCATCTTTAGGAGGCTCGGTTGCAAATTATAATTATATGTTAAAGCTAGACATGATTTATAAACAAGCAGTGGTATTGCCATCAAATATTAATAATAAAGAAGTGGTTATGTTAGGCGAAGTTTGGACGACTGGAAATATGTCTAATAAAACTTCCGCAAATACTTTGCATATCACATGGAACAATTTAACTCTAGTGTAGAATTGCATGCTTTAAGTAAATATTACACTGCCAATGCAAAAATCAAAGTAGAGAAAAAATTCAATTTTGGAAATATAAACAACTTACAAATAATGCTAAGTTCTTGGCAAAGCGGTAGTGCAAATGCAAGTGCTGGTTGGAACTTAAATGATGGGGATAGATTAAACCCAAGAGCAAATTTAACATTATACTGGAATTAAGAAAGGGTAAATATGTTTTATGATTTAAAAAATAAAAGTTTAAAATATGATGATATTTTTTTAAAAGATGTAAAAATACAAAACGAAGAAGGTGAAATTGATGCACAAGATACTTATTTTTTAAGTGCTTGCGATGATAAGCTTTTAAAAGAGCTTGGTTTTGCTAAAGTTAAAGAAGAAATCCCAAGTTTTAATGAAAAAATTGAAGAACTTCGCCAAATTCAAACTTATGATGAAGAAAATAATCTTTATATTATTTCTTACGAGATTAAAGAAAAAACATTAGAAGAGTTAAAAGAATTAAAATTAGAAGAGTTAAAAGCTATAAAAGAAGAAAAGCTTTTATTTATGCCTTTTAAAAATACTACATTTCAAATTGACACGGAAGCAAAAATTAATATCAGCGGAAAAGTTAGCGAGATAATGTTGGCAAATCTCAATAATACTCCTTTGGAAAATATTGCTTGGATTGATAAAGATAATAAAATCATTACATTTAACAAAGAAGAATTTTTAGAATTTGGGGTTGGTATCGCTAAATATACTGAAAGTATTATTTTTAAAAATGATGAACTAAGAAATAAAGTGAAAAATGCTACATCTTTAGAAGAATTAAATTTAATTGCATGGGAGAGTGAAAAATGAGTACTGAAAATATAATAAAAGAAGGTGCTATACTTGGTTCTTTAAGTGGATCTGCATTATTAGGATTGATGGTTTTTGTCTTAGCTGGGATTGCATGGCATTTATATAAAACTTTACATAAAGAAGCTGGGGAAAGAACAAAAGAACTTATAAGTGAAACCAAAAATACTAATGTTCTTATTAGAGAACAAATTGCAGTATCCAGAGCAAGTAGCGATAGTTTGGTTAAATTTATAGAAACACATTGCTCAAAAACCAATGACAAGCTAGAAGCTATAGAAACAGATCTTATGAGAATGGATGAAAGGCTTGTTAAGCTTACTCAAATAAGAAATGATGAATTAAGAAGTATTTTTAAAAAAAAGGAAAACAATGACTAAAACAGAATTAAAAAGGGTTTGTGTAAAACCTTATGATAAAGATAGATTTGAAGTGATACAAGATTATGAGTTTATTTTACCAAATTACAAAGGCATTGTACCACAAGGTTTTAAAACTGATGGTGCAAGTATCCCACGCCTTTTTTGGTCTTTGTTTCCACCTTTTAAAAGTGAGTATTTTAGTGCTTGTGTAGTGCATGATTTTTTATGTGAAAAAGCAAAATCAAGAAAAGATTACAAACTTGCTGATCTTGTTTTAAAAGAAGCAATGCAAGCTTTAGAAATAAATAAATTTAAGATTTTTGTTTTTTATTGCTCTTGTAATTTATTTCATCAGATCAAATGTTTAATAAAGGGGATAAGATGAGCGTGGATTTAAGAGAAATTGCCATAAAAACAGAAGAAATCAATAAAGATTTTAGTGAAGCTTTAGAAATTTTAAAAGAACTTTTTAAAAATGGAGTAAAACCAAGCGATGAAAGTATTAAAAATGCTATAAATGAAGTTTTAACAAGTTTTAACTTTATAAAACAAAGTGAATTAAAAGAAAAACTAGAAGCTTTACTAGAAGAGCTTGACATCAATGCAAATATCAATGAAGAGAGTTTAAAAGAAGTTGTATTAAAAGTTGTTTTAGAAAATCAAGAAAGTTTAAAAGGTGATAA
>NZ_MJYJ01000009.1:0-58234 GCF_001763255.1 Campylobacter sp. BCW_4338 | reverse complement strand
GATAAGGCTATGGATGAGCAACTTAAGATTTTAGATACTATTAAAACTAAAGCTACTCAAGCAGCTCAAGATGGTCAAAGTTTAAAAACAAGAACCATGCTTCAAGCAGATATAAACCGCTTAATGGAAGAATTGGATAATATCGCAAATACAACTTCATTTAACGGTAAACAACTTTTAAGTGGAAATTTTACCAATCAAGAATTTCAAATCGGTTCAAGTTCAAATCAAACTATAAAAGCTAGCATTGGGCCAACCCAGTCTTCAAAAATCGGTGTTACAAGATTTGAAACAGGTTCGCAAAGCTTTACTTCAGGCGTAGTAGGACTTACTATAAAAAACTATAATGGTTTAGAAGATTTTAAATTTGATAGTGTGGTGATTTCAACCTCTGTTGGAACAGGACTTGGAGCTTTAGCTGAAGAGATCAATAAAAGTGCCGATAAAACAGGAGTTAGAGCAACTTATGATGTAAAAACTACAGGAGCTTATGCTATAAAAGCAGGAACGACTTCTCAAGACTTTGCTATTAATGGGGTTATAATTGGTCAAATTTCTTATAAAGACGGAGATAATAATGGTCAGTTAATCTCAGCTATCAATGCGGTTAAAGATACTACTGGAGTTCAAGCCTCTAAGGATGAAAATGGCAAGCTTGTTCTTACTTCGGCTGATGGTAGAGGCATTAAAATCACTGGAGATATAGGAGTTGGTGCTGGAATTTTAGGAACACAAAAAGAAAATTACGGAAGATTATCTTTAGTAAAAAATGATGGTAGAGATATTAACATAAGCGGAACCAATCTTAGTGCCATAGGTATGGGAGCAACTGATCTTATTTCTCAGTCATCTGTATCTTTAAGAGAGTCTAAAGGTCAAATTGATGCAAATGTTGCTGATGCTATGGGCTTTAACTCTTATGCTGGAGGTGGAAAGCAAATTATTGTTGGTTATAGCTCTGTATCTGCTTATATGGATTCTAATGGCTTTTCTCAAGGTTCAGGATTTTCTGTAGGTAGTGGAAAAAATATGTCTGCTGTGTTGACAGATTCTTTGGTTCTTCTTTCTGCAATGTCTGCGGCCACAGCTAGCACAGTTTATACTGTTTCTAAAGGTTCAGGTTTTTCAGATGGTTCAGGAAATTCTCAATTTGCTACTTTAAAAACTTCAGCAGGAAATTTAGCTGGAACAGTAGATAAGAGTGCTGGTGTAACTACTCTTAAAGGTGCTATGGCTGTAATGGATATAGCTGAAACTGCTACAACAAATCTTGATCAAATCAGAGCTGACATTGGTTCGGTACAAAATCAACTTCAAGTTACTATAAACAACATCACCGTAACCCAGGTTAATGTTAAAGCAGCAGAATCAACCATAAGAGATGTAGACTTTGCAAGTGAGAGTGCGAATTTTTCTAAGTATAACATACTTGCACAATCAGGCTCATATGCTATGAGTCAGGCAAATGCTGTGCAACAAAATGTTTTAAAACTTTTACAATAATCTTTCTAAAGAGCAAAATTTTGCTCTTTAGATCAAATTTCTTTTTTCTAATTCATCTTGTAAAGGAATGATAGCTTTTTTTAAGATGGTATTTTGAGTGTTAGTAAGTTCATAAATACTTTCGATTAAGGATTCATGAGCATAAAGCCAAGCAAAAAGTTTGTTTTGTTTTTCACTTTCATTTTGAATACTTTGCACATACAAAGGTGATAAAATACCTTCTTCATGATGAAGTGTTGGGCCTAGAATTTCAAACAAAAAATTATAGCGATTAGAATCTAAACGAGTTTTAAATTTATCTAGATTTTGATTGATTTGATCTAGGGTAAGTTTAGATTTTTCTCTTTTTAAAGAGACTAATTGGTTTTTGATTTTTTTGCATTCTTTTAAAAAAGTTTGTGTTAAGTTCATTTGTTTTTTGATTTTTGTATAGGCTTTTAGCATCAAGGTGTTTTTTTGAATTTTAGAAAGTTTAGGAATTTTAACAAAAGGTTTTTTTAGTTCTTTTTTAAGTAAAGCTTCACACATTTCTTTAAATGGTTTTTCTATAGCTCCTTCTATCCTAGCCCCACCTTCGGTGCAATTATAAGTTTTTATTTTGTCTTTGTTTGATGCTATAAAGCTTTCAAAAATTTCTCTAAATATGGTCCAAACTTCAGAGCTTTGAACTGTTTCTTTTCCTCCATAAGCTACAGTCATATATTTGTTAAAATCTCTTTGATGGTGTCCATCATGGAGTTTTTCGTGGATAAAGCCTTTTGAATGAGAACTTCCATCTTTTGCGTAAGCTAGATCTTGTCCTATTAAAATAATGTTTTTATAATTTAGATTGATAGCTAGTTCATAGTTCATATGAGCAACGCTTAAACCACAGCTCATATAGCCAAATTCATTAAGTTCTACTGAGCTAGCAAAAGACAAGGGTCTAGTGACTAAGATATAGGATCTTTTGTTTTTTTCAAGATAAGAAATTGTATTTTTGTGCACTAAAGAAGTTACAAGAAAAGTAATTCCTTTATCAAAATCTTTAAAATCATTATTAAAACATTCTGCTGTGATGTCATCTCTTTCCATCATGCAAACATAATCAGGCTTTATGTTATGTTTTGCTAGTATAGCATAAGCACTATCAGCACAAAAAATAGTTGCTTTATTTGTATATTGTTTAAGTAAGGGAAGCTGTTTTTCAAGACTAGGCCCTGTAGAAACTATAATGGCCACATTTTCATTTTTGGTATTTCTTCTTTTTTTAAGCAAGGTTTGATAACTTGGATGTGAGATCATTTTTGGGATATTTCTTACAAATTGTTCTATCCCTTGCATAGCATCTTTAGGATCATTACCTTTTTTTAAGCTAATGTTTTTAATAGCCTTTAAATTTAAAGTATTAATTTTTAAAGTATCTTCTTTGTAGTTTTTATAAAAATCAGAATGTAAATGTAAATTATAAGTTTTAAAAAAGCGATCAATAGGACTTAAAGAAAAAATAATATCTGCTTTTGCATAAGTCATTTCTGGAGTATGGATTAAAATAAATCTACCTTTTCTTATATTTTCGCTGAAGTCTAATAAATTTAAAACTATAAAAATAATTTCAATTTCTTTTTCAAATATAACTATTCTTTTATGATTTTCATTTTGAAGTAAAGCTTTGTATAAAATTCCATTTCCAAGACCGTAAAAAAATAAAGCCGGATATCTTTTATAATCTTTGAAAAATTCAATTTTTTTCTCCAGTTCACTTAAAGGGTTTTTATAAAGTGTTTTTAAATTTCTTTTTTGAATGATATTGATATCTAAATTATCTTTTCCAAAAGTATAGGAAAATTCTCTAAGTTCTTTTATTTTGACTAATTTTTCTTTAAGTTCATCATATTCCTTGCCATTCATGGCTTTTAAATTTTTGTTAAAAATTGTATTTTGCATTTATTTTCCTTTTGTATTTTTCTAAATTTCTTTGAGTTAATTCATTTTCTAAAGGAGCGATATTTTTTATCAAAGCTTTTTCTTGTGCTTCTATGTGAGTATAAATCATTTTAAAAAATTCTATATGTTCTTTAACCCACAGTAAAGATTTTTTATAAGAATCTTCTGAAGTTTTTGGGTTTAAGATATAAATTTTAGCTATATTAAGTTCAAATTGAGTTAGAATTGGACCCAAAATTTCATATAAATCTAGCATATTTTTTTCATCTTCGAGTTTGAATTTTATTTTGTCTATTTCTTGGATAAGATAGTTTAATATTTCTTTACCTTCATCTAAATTTGAAATCAAATTTAGATTTGAAAAACTTTCTTGTATGTGGTTATAAGATTTTAAAAGTTCTTTTTTAAAAGTTTTGCAGTGATTTATACTTTTTATAATCTTGCAATAACATTTTAATAAAAGTTCATTTTGCTTATGACTGCTTAATGGATCTATTTTAGGAAAATTTTTATTTAAATTGTTTTTAAGCAAAGTTTCACATGTTTCTTTAAATGGTTTTTCTATAGCTCCTTCTATCCTAGCTCCACCTTCGGTGCAATTATAGGTGTTACAAAGTTCTAATTGATTAGCCTCATGAATTCTTTTTTCTAAAAAAAATCTAAATAAACTCCAATAAAAAGAGCTTTCCACAAAACCTACTCCTCCATAAGCTATGGTTCTAAAATGTCCAAAGTCTCTTTCATAATGACCTTTATGTTTGTTAAGATTTCTATAATCTTTTGTATGAGAAAGCCCATCATTAGAATAAGCTAAATCTTGTCCTATGAAAATAATATTTTTGTGTCTTAAAAATACAGCTAGTCCATAAGCTACATTTGCTACACTATGTCCTTCAGATAGTTCTCCAAAATTTTTAATTTTTAAGTATTTTATAAATTCAGAACCTCTATAAGCTAACATAAAATTTCTATTATTTTTTTCTAAATTTTTTATAGTTTGAGGATGGGTTAAATGAGTTGTGATAAATAAAATATCCTTATCAAAATCACCAAAATTATTATTAAAAAATTCTGAGGTTAATAAAATTCTTTCTAAAGATACAACGTAATCAGGTTTGATATCATGTTTTGATAAAATAGGATAAGAAGAATCTGCTGATATGATTGTTGCTTTATTTGCGTATTTTTTCAAAATAGGAAGTTGTTTGGTAAGAGAAGGTCCTGTTGAAACGATAATAGCAGTATCACTAAGATTTTCTCTTTTTTTGAGTAAATCTTGGTAAGCAGTATGAGTGATCATTTTAGGAAGATTATAGATAAGTTGCTCTATACCTTGTAGAATATCTTTGGAATCATTACCTTTTAAAAGTACAGCATTTTTAAATTTATCCATAAGATTATTATTTAAATTTAATATTTTTTCTTTATCTTTTTCATAATAATCGCTACTAAGTTCTAGAAAATAAGTTCTTGAAAATTGAAAGAAAGGATTGCTTGAACATAAGTCATAATAATCTTGAAATTCTAAGGAATTAACATCAAGTATTATAAGTTTATTTTTTTTTAATTCTTGTGAAAAATCCATAAGATGAAGCATGATCTTGATAATTTCTAATTCTTTTTCAAAAACAACTATATGTTGGTGATTTTTATTTTGAAGTAAGGCTTTAAATAAAATCCCATTTCCAAAACCATAAAAGTATAATACAGGATAAAGTAGATATTTATCATTATAAATATTAAGCATGGAGTTTAATTCATCTATAGCATTTTTATAAAGAAAGGTGTTATCGCTTGTATTTTTTAAATTTATATCAAGATTATCTTTGCCTAAAATAAGTTCAAATTTACTTGATTTAATTTGTTTTAAACTTTCCTTTAAAACAGCATTGTTTAAAGCGTTGATATTTCTATTAAAAAGTTTAATTTGATTTTGATTAAATTTCATAATTTTTCCTTTTATTTATGAAATATCGTCATTTTTGTATTTTTTTAAAGCTTCTTTTATGATTTGGTTTTGAGTATTTAAATACTCAAAGCTTTGTAACCACCATGTTTTTTGACTGGTTAAAAAGTCTTTAATTTTTTTGTTTTGTTCTAGATCATTTAAAACTTCGTAATGCATAATTTCGCATTCGTTATGATAATATATAGCTTGAGTGAGCTCATTGAAAAGTTTTAATCTTTTAAAATCCTTAAAAAAAATTAAAAGGTTTTGCTTAATTTTTATTAGAGCTTGTAAATTAAGTTGAGATTTGCCAAGTTCAAAGTCAAGTTTTTTTAGTTCATTTTGACATTTCTTTATAAATTTTTCACTTTGTTCGACATTTTTAATTAGCAATTTTTGAGTTTGTAAAAATTTATTTTTTGTCTCATTGTTTTCTAAAATTTTAGGTTTGTCAAATGGTTTTTTAAGATTTTCTTTAAGTAAAGTTTCACATGTTCCTTTAAAGGGTTTTTCTATGGTTCCTTCTATCCTAGCACCCCCTTCGGTACAATTATAGGTGTTGATTTTTAATTTTTCTTTTGCCCAGAAAATATCTTTTTCAAATGCTTGTCGGAACAAGTTCCAAGTGAGTTGAGTTCTTACTTGTTTTTCTCCTCCATAAGCAAGCGTATAAACTTCACCGCGTATTTTCTCTCCTTCATTTCCATAGATATGCTCGCTTGGATGAGAGCTTCCATCTTCTGCGTAAGCTAAGTCTTGCCCTATGAAAATGATATTTTCATGCCTTAGACTTGCAGCTAGTTCATAAGCCATATTAGCAACACTTGCTCCAACTCCAATATAACCAAATTCTTTAAGATTTAAAGATACAGCAAAGTGCAAAGGACGATGTACTAGCATATATTCTCTATTATTTCTTTCAAGAAATTCAATAACTTCTTTATGAACTACCGAAGCTAGGATAAACAAAATTCCTTTATCAAATTCTTTAAAATCATTATCAAAACACTTAGAAACTATATCATCTCTTTCTAACATGCAAACATAATCAGGTTTTATACCATGCTTTGCTAAAATAGGATAAGCGCTATCAGCACAAAATATAGTGGCTTTATTTGCATACTTTTTTAGTAAAGGCAATTGTTTGGTTAAGCTAGGTCCTGTTGAAACAATGATGGCGTTTTTAACTTTTTGTTTTCTTTCTTTTAAAAAATTTTGAAAAATTCCATGGTTTAAAAGTTTAGGAAGATTATTAAGCATGTGTTTGATACCGATAATAGAATCATAAGGATCATTTCCTTTAGCTAAAACGATAAAGCGAATATTTTCAATAAGCTTTTTGTTAAGTTCTTGTATTTGATGAGTATAGAATTTAAGATAAAAATCGCTATATATAAAAAGATTAAAAATTTTCACACTTTTTTGTATGTATTCATACATAAAAAGTGTTGTAAGTTGTGCAGTAGTGATATTTGGGGTATGAAAAAGTATTAATTTTTCATTTTTTAATTCTTTACTAAAATCAAAAAGATGTAAAGCAAGAGCTAAAATTTCTAGCTCATCTTCAAAAACGATGATGTGTTTATGGTTTTTATTTTCACATAAGGCTTTGTAAAACATACCATTTCCAAAACCATAGAAAAATAATACAGGATATTTTTCATACTCGCTTTTAAAAAGAGTTAAATTTTCTAAAAGCTCTTGATTAGGATTTTTATAAAGCGTAATATCATCTTTTATAAAATTGATTCCATTTTCATTTTGCTGTATTTTAAAATCGTTTTTTTTTAAAGCACGTAATTTATACGCTAAAATTTGATCAACTTCAAATAAGGCTTGAGTGTTTTTTAAAAAAAGATTTTTATTCATCTAAAATCACTTTCTTTTAAAGCATCGCCAAATTTTATATCTTTAGTAGCTTTTTTTCCTAGAATTTCTTGATAAAATTTAGGATGTAGTCCAAAAGAAGGACGCACGGATTTTACATTTTCTTCGCTGAACATTTCACCTTTTTTGATATCCTTGCTTGCATATAAACTTCTTGCAAAAACACGGTTTTTAAGAGCTTTTTCATCTAAGTCCAACTTGCCATTGCCTAAAGCACTTTCGGTCTGTCTAACCGCATCTACCATAGCTTTAAATTCATCAAAATCAAGACTAAATTTACTGTCTTCACTTTCTATATTTTTATCCAACATAAAATGTTTTTCTATCACTCTAGCTCCAAGTGCTACTGCTATAATGGGAGCTAAAGAGCCAAAACTATGATCACTTAGTCCTACTTCAACATTAAATTTTTCTTTTAAACTTACCATAGCTTTTAAATTCATATCTTCTATGGCAGCAGGATAAGCTGAAGTACATTTTAAAAAGATTAAATCAGAATTTTTTTCTTCTTTGAAAATTTCACAGATTTTAAAAAGTTCTTCTTCTGTAGCAATGCCCGTTGAAACGATGGTAGGTTTTTTTTCTTTGGCGATTAAACGCACGAAATTTTCATCATTAGCTTCAAAAGAAGCGATTTTATAAGCTATAGGATCAAAGCGTTTTAGAAATTCTAAATCTTCTTTAGCAAAAGGACTTGAAAAACAAAGTATACCTTCATTTTGTGCGGTTTCAAAGATTTGAGAATGCCATTCATAAGGAGTTTTTGCACTTTCGTAAAGCTCATAAAGTTTTCTTTTATCCCAAAGCCCTCCTTTGATGATGAAATCTTTTTTGTCGCTATTGAGCGTAAGACTATCTGCAGTGTAAGTTTGGATTTTTATCGCATCAGCACCTGCTTTTTTGGCTGCTTTTATGCTTTTAAGTGCCATTTCAAGACTTCCTGCGTGATTTGCACTCAGTTCTGCGATGATAAAAACCTTTTTATCGGTGTTAAAATTTCCTATTTGCATACTTTTCTTTCTTTGGTAAATTTCCTACTAAAAATGATATATAATTATATTATATAAATATTACGACTTTGTTATGATTTTGCTTGGTTTTATTCAAAAAATGCCATAGGGATTTAAATCATAAAATTCACTCATTTTTTAATTTTTATATAATATAAATATATAAAATCATAAAATAAAATTTAATTATAACGATATATACATTTAAGACTAATTAAAGGAAATTTATGAAATTCTGTAAAAAATGTGTGATGCCAGATACTAAGCCTGACTTACATTTTGATGAAGATGGAGTTTGTGATGCTTGTCGTTCTCAAGAAGCTAAAAATCAAAATATTAATTGGCAAGAAAGAGAAAAAGAATTTTTTGAGCTTATAAAAAAATACAAAAAACATCCTGTTTATGACTGTGTTATCGGAGTAAGTGGTGGAAAAGATTCTACTTTTCAAGTGGTTAAAATGCTTGAACTTGGACTTAATCCTTTGTGTGTGTGTTTTGAGCCTAGTGTGCCTACGAAAATAGGGCGTAACAATTTAGAAAATTTAAATCATCTTGGCGTGGATTTGATCCATATCAAGCGTGATCCAAAAGTTTATCAAAAACTTGCTCGTGAAGCTTTTATAAGAACAGGGGATAATGAGTGGCAAAACCATTTGGGAATTTTTACTTCTGTTCCACGCATAGCGGTAAATTTTGGAGTGCCTTTGATCATCTGGGGAGAAAGTCCGCAGATAGAGTATGGTGGTCCTGCGAGTAGTAAAAATAAAAATATTTTAGGCAGAGAGTGGCTTGAAGAATTTGGCGGGCTTTTAGGAAATCGTGCTTCTGATATGCTTGGGGTAAATGGCATCACTGAAAAAGATTTGTTTTTATATACTTATCCAAGCGATGAAGAACTTCAAAAAGTAGGGGTTACGGGACTATTTTTAGGGTATTATTTTAAATGGGATTATAAAAAAATTCTTGAAATTTCTAAAAAATATGGTTTTTCAACTCTAGATCATCCTGTTGAGACTACTTATGAAAATTTTGAAAATTTAGATTGTTATTCTAATCATGTGCATGATTATTTAAAATACTGCAAATACGGCTTTGGTAGAGCAACGGATAATGCTTGTTTGGATATTCGTTTAGGTTATATCAGTCGTGAAGAAGGGGTGCGTTTGGTGCAAAAATACGATGGCAAACCCCCTAAAAAGGCTATTAAAAAATACCTTGAATTTAGCGGTTTTAGTGAAGAAGAATTTCAAAAAATCGTAGATTCTTTTACCAATAAAAAAATCTTTAAACGCGATGAAAATGGTAAATTTATAAGAGATTATGATGGTTCTTTGGTAAGAAAAGACGAGTGTGTTTTAAAATGATAGCGCTCATTGATTACAAGGCAGGAAATTTAAACTCAGTTGCTAAGGCTTTTGAAAAAATAGGAGCTACAAATTTCATAGCTAAGAATCCAAAAGATTTGCAAAAAGCCGATAAATTGCTTTTACCTGGAGTGGGATCTTTTAAAGAAGCGATGAAAAATTTAAAAGAACTTGGTTTTATAGAAGCTTTAAAAGAGCAAGTTTTGGTGCAAAAAAAACCTATTTTAGGCATTTGTTTGGGAATGCAGCTTTTTTTAGAAAGGGGCTATGAAGGTGGAGTTTGCGAAGGACTTGGTTTTATAGAAGGTGAAGTAGTCAAATTTGAAGAGGATTTAAATTTAAAAATCCCACATATGGGTTGGAATGAGCTTGAAATTTTAAAACAAGAGCCTTTATATCAAGGTATAGAAGATAAGAGTGATTTTTATTTTGTGCATTCTTTTTATGTGAAATGCAAGGATGAGTTTATAAGTGCTAAAGCGCAATACGGCCATAAATTTGTCGCATCTTTACAAAAAGATCATATTTTTGCGACGCAGTTTCATCCTGAAAAAAGTCAAAATTTAGGCTTAAAACTTTTGGAAAATTTTATAAGGCTTTAAATGTTAAAAACTAGAATTATTCCTTGTGTGTTATTAAAAAATTCTCAACTTGTTAAAAGTATAGAATTTAAAGATTTTCGTACTATAGGGCACTTAACTTCAACGATGCGAATTTATAATGCACGTAATGTTGATGAACTTATTATCTTAGATATAGATGCTTCAAAAAGTGGTGAGATAGACTTTGAAAGTATAGAAGATCTTGCTAAAGAATGTTTTATGCCCTTAACTATAGGTGGTGGGATAAAAACTCTTGAAGATATACAAAAGATTTTAAATTTAGGTGCGGATAAAATTTCTATCAATTCTAAAGCCTTAGAAGATAAAGATTTTATAAGTAAAGCGGCAAATCGTTTTGGTTCTCAATGTATAGTTTGTTCTATAGATGTTAAAAGAAAAGGAGATCAACTTTGTGTTTATGATAGGGGAAATTTACTTGAAAAAAATCCTTTAGAACTTGCTTTAGAATATGAAAAAAAAGGTGCTGGAGAGCTTCTTTTAACTTCTGTGGATTTTGAGGGAAAAGCAAAGGGTTATGATTTAGAGCTTTTAAAGATCTTTCAAAATAAACTTAAAATTCCTCTTGTTATCAATGGAGGACTTAGCAATCCAAGTGATGGAGTTAAAGCTTTAAATTTGGGTGCTGATGCTTTAGCTGGGGCTTATATTTTTCATTTTTCTAAGTACACCCCTAAAGATGTAAAAGAAGAATTAGCTAAGCAAGGTTTTGCAGTGAGATTGCTTTAGGCAAACATAGTAAAAATCTTTATCTTCATCATAAAAAGTAAAATGATTTTGTTGATATAATTTTAAAGCTTTGTGATTATTTTTAAAAACATAAGCTTTAAGAGTATTTACTTTTAAAATTTCAAAAGCGTATTTTTTGATTTCATTCATTAAAATTTGTCCTACGCCTTTTAAATCAGGTTTTGCATAAAGTCCAAATTCACAAGATTTAGTTGTGATATTGACAAAATCAATCACACCGATAATCTGTTCATCTTGAAAAACTAAAAAATATTTTTTATTAGAATCTTGATGTAAATTTTTTAAAAATCTTAAATGTTCTTCAAAATCGATATGTTTTGTTTTCATAAATTGACTGATATCGGGGTGATTACGCCATTTAAAAATCAGCTTTATTTCTTGAGAATTAAGTTCTGTGAAATTTTTAAGTTTTATCAATGCCTATACTCCACTTCATAGCCTTTTTGAGCTAGCCAATTGGCTAGTTTTTCTTGGTTTTTAGCTAAGCAAATGGCTTTAAATTTAGCCTTTAGTATTAAAGCTTCATTGACTAAAGAGCTTGCGCTGATGATGAGTTTATTGCTTTCATTCATAAGCTTTGCTAGATTTTCATCTATAAAAAGTTTGATATTTTCATGATCTTTTATAAATTTTTCAAGTTTTGCAAGATTGGGATTTGACGAGCTTGTGGCGATAGCAATTTTTTTATTCCTAGGTAAATCAGAAGCAAGACTGATAGAAAGGTTTTTTATATCAGTTCCACCCATGCAAATGAAAAAATCATATTTTTTTTCTCTATTTTCTTTGGCCTCTTGATAAAATTCTTCCCTGATTAAAGCATAAGAAAAACCACATCTTACTTCGCATTTAAAAGGTACTAAACCTTCATAATCACTTGCTTTTGAGTAAGCATTGACATTGAGTAAAATGTCACAATAATGAGGCTTTATCTCATCATCAAAGCTTAAGATTTTCACCCCTGTTTCAAGCTTGATCAGCTTTTCATCATCTACGCTGATGCCATAGTGATCAATGATAAGAAGTTCAAATTTTTTTTCTTTGATGAGATTGATAAGCTCGTAGATACTTTCGCTACTAAGCTCATAAACAGGATAAGGAATTTCATCGATCAAAGAGCCTTCTAAAGGCAAACAAGCAAAACTTACATCATCGTATTGTTTAGCTAAGACTAGATCTCTTTTAATATGACCAAAACCTATATGAATGGAGCTATCACTTCTAATAAGAACTTTCATGATTTGCCTTATAAAGTATTTTTGCAAATTCTAAATCTTGCATGGTGTCTATATCGCAAACTAAATTTCTTGGCAATACAAATACACTAGAATGAGGTTTAAATATAAAATCTTCTTCAAGCCAAGCTTTACTTGTACCAAAATAAAAAGCCCCTGCATCATGATAAGCTTTTGTTAAGTCTTGTGAGCGACTTTTATAATGTTTTTCATCAAACATATAAACTTGATTGTTCTCATTTAGATGAAAAGCCCTTTGTATAGGATACTCAAATTCAGTGGCGGCAAATAAAAACTTGCTTTCATTTTCTAAAAATTTCTCAAAAGCTTTTTTTAAAATTTCACTGCTAATTAATGGAGCAGTAGCATAAAGACAACAGACATGATCATAAATTTGATTTTGACTTTGTAAAATTTCTATGGCATTTTGCACTACAGCAGTGCTTGAAGCATAATCATCGCTTAAATTTTTATCACGCACAAATGGAGCTTTTGCACCGTATTTTAAGGCTGCTTCTATGATCTCTTCATCATCGCTTGAAAGCACTATTTCATCAAAAATACCCGAATTTAAAGCATTTTCTATGCTATAAGCGATTAAAGGTTTTCCTAGAAAATCAATGATATTTTTTCTAGGAATTCTTTTTGATCCACCACGAGCAGGGATGATACAAAGATTTTTCATAGCTAAGCCTTGTTTTTTATGTTTTATTTTACTAAAATTTAAGTATAATTGTCTTTAAAATACAATAAAATAATGCAAAGAGGATGGATAATGCTTATAAACCAAACCTTTGAAATTGATTCTTGTGATGATGTAGAATTAAATATAAAAAGAACCAGTAAACTTGAATACCGTATAAGCTATGATGATGAAAAAG
The DNA here is from genome assembly GCF_001763255.1 of Campylobacter sp. BCW_4338. Lineage (NCBI taxonomy): Bacteria > Pseudomonadati > Campylobacterota > Epsilonproteobacteria > Campylobacterales > Campylobacteraceae > Campylobacter > Campylobacter sp. BCW_4338. The sequence continues at coordinate 45,113 of NZ_MJYJ01000009.1, read as the reverse complement.
ATATCAAAGCTATAGTTTTTATAGTGGGTGGTTTTGGAGCTAATGCAAATATTTCTTTTTTAGATTTTGATAGAGAGTATATTGCTAAAAATTTTGATGTTGTAGCGGTGCATGTTTTTTATCATTGTTTTTGTGCAAGACAAAGTATCGATCAAAAGTACAATCCAAAGCTTATTCCCAATCAAGATGATTTAGAGCGTATCAACGGTATTTTAAAAAATATTAATTTAGGGCATTTGTTGGCTAATGAAGATAATTTTGAACAAATTATTCCTTTTATAGAACAAAGAGCTGGAGAGATTAAACAAGCAGGTTTGGTTGATGAAAGCCAAAAAATAGAACTTTTTTGCGATTTTGTCCCACCTAATGGAGACTATCAAAACTATGGCATTATGGCAGCTATTGATCATATCAATGCTTTAAAAGATTTAGTTAAACGCTTTCCAAAATTTGCAGATTTACCAAAAATTTATGGGGGGGGGTCATACGGAGGATACCTATCTTTACTCATAGCAAAAATAGCTCCTTGGTATGTGGATGGCGTGATTGATAATTCGGGTGTTTGCTTGCCATTTTTGGAGTGCATTTTAGGAAGAGAAATGAATCAATGTGAATTTTATTTCGAAGAAAGTGGTCATAGGCTTTATTGCTTTGTGTATAAATATTGGACTAGGAATATAAATTCTTTTTATTATTTTGGGGATGAGAATTATTTAATCAGAGCAATTTTAAATTCAAATCATCTTAAAATTCAAGCAAATATTGATAGTGATATCGTTTTTTCGAGTTATCATAGTTTGCAAGATATAGGTGCGCCAGTGCAAAACAAAATAGAGCTTTATAAGTGTTATCAAGAGTTAGGATATGACGCCACTTTACATTTGATAAAAGATGAAAGTGATGTAGATGGTAGATTTATAAAAAGTTTAGAACATGGGCTTAGAATGACTGATAGAGCTTTATTTAGAAAAGAACTTCCTTTAATGCTTGAAAAATTGCAAGGAAGAAAATCTTTTATGCAAGAAAATTCCATCTCTTATCCTTGTGGAAACAAAGTGTTTACTTTTAAAGATGTGGGAGATAAAATTGAATTAGAGATAATAAACTAAAATAAAGACAAAGGATATATAAAATGACAGCATATTTACATATAGGAACTACCAATACAGGAAATCAAGAAAAACAAGGTTTTTTGATGCAAAATGAAGAAAAGCTTTTGCAAAAAGGTTATATTTACCCAAAAAGTCTTAGAGTGGCAAATAGACACTGGGCTTTGGTGGATATGGTTTTAGAGTTGGTTCAAAAGGAAAATATTTTAAAAGAGAAAAGTGTTTTAAGTCATATCACAAATGAAAGACTTCTTAGAACTATAGAAAATTTTAAAAGTGAAAGTGCTTTACATAAAGATAAAAAATTTATTTTTTCAGCTGAGGGTATAGTTTGGGATTTTTCTACCAAAAAACATGTAGAAATTTTAGAAAAGATTATGAGAGAGTTAGGTTTTACTCAAATTTATATTATTGTATATTTTAGGGATACTTTGGGTTATTTAAACTCACATTGTTCTCAAGATCATAAAAACAATATGGGGTATTATTCTGCTGATTTTGCCCCACAAGATCATCCTAGAAAATATATTTTTGACTATGAGTGGATTTGTAAAACTCATGCTAAAGTATTTGGAGAAGAAAATTTGATAGTAAGACTTCTAAGGGAGGATTATGTAGGAGGGACTTTGCTCAAGGATTTTGTTTATCATTTAGGACTTGAATGGGATGAGAGTTTTGTTTTAAAACAAACCAAAAATGAAAGTTTTAATCTTTTAGGAATGGAGCTTATGTCAAGATTAAATCAAAAAGATTTAAAGCAGGATAATCTTAATTCTTTGCTTTTTATGGCAAGAAGAAAATTTGAAGGCAGTAAAGAAAAAAGATTAAAATTTGCAGTGCAAAAAGATATTGCTAAGGCTTATGTGGATTATTTTGCTTCTTCGCTTGAATGGGTAAAAAACAAATATTTCCCGCATAAAAATTCTCTTTTTGCTCCTATAAATTGGGAAGAATACGAACAAAATTATACTTTAACTCACACACTAAGTAAAGATTGGGATGATGTGGCGGATTTTATAGCACAAATTATTGTTTCTAAAAATGAAATCATCAGTTCTTTAAAAGAACAGCTTAAACTTGCAAGGAAAGATTAGTCTTTCATTGCAGTTTCAAGCATTTTTTTGATATTTTCAAAGCTTTCAAAATTTTCAGGTGTGATAAATTCTGCTTTTAAGGGTTTTTTGTAAAATTTTTCTATTTCAGCAACCAAAGCCATGATATCGATACTATCGATAAAATCTTCACTTACTAGATTTTCCATACTCTCATTGATATCTGTTCTTTCTATATTGATAAAAAATTGTTTGATTTCTTGCATTTTTGCTCCTTTGGTTTTTTTGAAATTATAAAATATTTATTTAAACAAGTTCTTTTAAAACTTTCCTATCAATTTTACCATTTTGATTGAGTTTAAATTTGTCAATTTTAATAAAATTTTTTGGGATCATATAAGAAGGTAATTTATCTTTTAAAAAAGATTTAAAATCAAGCTCTTCTTTGCTTTCATAAAAACAAATAATATCTTCTTTAAAAATACAAGCGCTGTTTTTTACACTTGCATGAGAATTTATCACGCTTTCTATTTCTCCAAGCTCTATCCTATGTCCCATATATTTGATCTGATTATCTGCTCTTCCATAGCACAAAAGCTCTCCAAATTCATTATAAGAAACAATATCTCCTGTTTTATAGAGTAAATCTAAATAATTGTCATGCAAAGGATTTTGAATAAAAGCTTGTTTGGTTTTTTCTTTGTCATTATAATACCCTAAAGACAAAGAAGTTCCATGCACGTAAAGCTCTCCTTTAACACCTATTTCTTTAGGACTTATAAAATTCATATTTTCATCAAAAACTAAAAGTTCTGTGTTTTTACATGCTTTGCCTATAGGTAAAAGTTCTTCATCTTTAAAAGTGCGATTGATGATATAAAAAGAACATACATCGGTGATTTCTGTTGGGCCATAAAGGTTGGCAAATAAAGCATTGGGTAAGTGTTTACGCCAAATATTTAGCTGTTTATTAGGCATGATTTCGCCACAAAAAAGTATCTTTTTTAAGGCGTTTAAACTAAAATTATTCAAAGCTTCAGTATTTGCAAAATAAATCAGCACCGAAGGTACCCAAAATATAGTGCTTACTTTTTCTTTTTCAAGACATTCTAAAATTTTATTTGGAAAGGCAAAAAGATGATTAGGTAAAAGGTGTAAAGTCGCTCCTGATTTTACACTTGAAAAAATATCTAAAACACTATTGTCAAAATAAAATGGCGCTTGATTGGCTAAAATTTCATTCTCATCAAATTTAAAAGTCTCACATACCCAAAAAGTATAATCAATCACACTCTTATGTGCTATGCTGACTCCTTTAGGAATACCTGTGCTCCCACTTGTAAAAAGAACATAGAGTAAATTAGTATCTATATGTTTTTCTTTTGCAGTTTTTATTAAACTCTCATCTATATTAAAACTTTCAAAGTCTTGTGTATAAAGTGTAGGCAAATCTAAGTTAAATTCTAAATCTTTTGAAGTGATAAAAAGTTTAGGTTTTAAAACCTCTATAACTTTTTCTACTCTTTCTTTAGGACTTTTTTCATCTAAAAGGGTATAAAAATTTCCACTGAGTGCTACTCCAAAAAATGAAATTAAACAATCAATCCCTTTAGGCAAGATGATTAAAACAGGAGCTTGTATAGGATTATCATTTCCTAGCTTTCTTAAAATTTCACTGGCTAGTCTTTTAGAAAAAAGATCAAAGTTTTTATAAGTGATTTCTTTTCTTTCTTTAGCAAAAGGTTCTACAAAAGCGGTTTTTTCGCTAAATTTGATTAAACTTTTTTCTAAAAAATCGTAGATATGAGTGATTAAAGATTTAGTTTTCATGGATTATAAGTCCTTTAAAATTTAAATTTTGAAATGAAACAAGGGCTGAGTTTTTTTCAATTTCTTTAGAAATTTGTTCTAAAAAGCTCAAAAATGGCATATTTCTTTCGCCTTTTTGATAATAAAGCCTTGCATTATTGTTTTTAAGATCAAAGAATTTTAAAGCTAGTTCAAAAGCTTTAAAAAACATTCTAGTTTCAAGTTTTCTACCTAAAGCTCTGCAAGAAATGCAAAGATCATCAATAAATAAATTTCCTTCTTTGCAAGAAAAAACAAAAATAGCGATAATCCCACTATCGCTTAATTTATCACTCATGCTCACACTTACAATGAGTTCTTTTTGCATGTGTTGTGCGACTTTTTCTTGATTTAAGCGTGTGTAATTAGCGATAAATTGATTGGTTTTGCCTAAAAGTTCGCTAATGCGAGGGATATTTTGCAGATCATTTTTGCTAAAATCTAAGCTGATTTCAAGATTTTGAAAATATTCTTCATCGCTTAAACTTTTAAGCTCGTCTCTTAAAGCATTGGCTGCTATATCTTTGGCACGAATTTGATCTTCTTTGGTATTTGAAAGTTTTAAAAGATTAGGAAAAAGCTTGATTTTATAAAGTATATTTTCATCGCATAAAAGTGTTTTAACACCTGTAAATTTGGTATTTTCAAGCTCGGCGATATTATCATCTATAAAAAGCATAGCATTAGTATTTATATTAAATTTTTTAGCAATTTTTAAGATATTTTCACCCTTTGGCTCCCAATTGATCATTCTAACATCAAAATCATCCCATTGCAAGATGAAATCTTTCCTTATTTCAAAAAGTTTTTTTGCGTCTTTTTCTTCATTTTTTGAAGCTAGGGCGAGCAAAAAGCCTTGTTTTTTAAAAGTTTTAATTTTTTCTTGTAAGGTTTTGTGTAAAGGACTTAAATTAAGATTATCTATACCCTCTTCACCTAAAATTCCTTGATACAAGGTATTATCAAGATCAAGTACAAGAGCTTTAAGAGCAGGTTTTATGAGTGTAGGGATGAGGCTAAGTCCTAAAATTTGTGCTAAAAAAATCAAGGCTTTATTATTAAGTTTAGAGCCTGTAAGTTCTTCTTTAGCTAAGTCTAAAATATCTTCTTCATCAAAATACTCTTTTATGAGTTTTTCTATGTTAAAAATTTCGCAATTTAAAATTTTTTTATCTGTTTTAAATTCTCCTAAACTAAGGACTAAAATAGGGCTTTGTGAAATTTTTCTTAATGTTAAAAGCCTTTCTTCTAGAAAATTTTGCATATTATTTTTATAGCGGGTTAAATCCAGCCATAAAAGTTCTAAACTAGCTTCTTTAAAATTATCAAAACTTAAGCTATCATCATAAGAGCTGAAATTAAACTCAGCTCTTAAATTGGCAAAATGTAAAAAAGGAGTAATGATACTTTGCACTCCTTCAAAAGCATGATTTCTATGGATATTGATAAGAAGATCTTGACTTTTACTAAAGTCTAATTCTTTGGCAAATTTTATAAGCTCATTGCGTTTTAAATGAGGTGAGAAAAGATTCATTTTAGCTCCTTGTTTAATAACATAGAGACGATAAGTTCGTCTGTTTCTTTTAAATCTTGTGGAATAAAACTTAGGGTTTGATTAGTTTTTGCTCTTGGAAATCTTGGTATTTTAATTTCTATATTTTTTGTTTTTTTAAGATATTTCATATAGATTTCCATGGCTGCTTTAGCTATACTATATTCTTTCATATCTAAGGGTAAATCTTCTACAAAAGCAGAAGAAGAAGAAGAAGAAGAAGAAATTGGATTTGTAAAGCTTAAAATTTTTTCTAAACCAAAAATATAATAATCTAAAAAATCAAATAACATTTTGCGGTCAAGTTTGTTGTTTTGTGTTGAAATTTTTGGCGTTGCAAAATAATAAATATGAGTTGGATTAAATTTTTTGATTTTTTCTATGGAAATTTTACTAGGTTTTAGGACATTGTATTGTAAAAAATCGCAATTTGGAATATCTTCTTGTATATTTTTAGTGTGATAAGTGGCTAAAATTTTTGCCCCTCCTAATGCTAAAATTTTAGCACAAGTATTTCCAAGACCACTACTAGCTCCTACGACTAATGCCTTTTGTTCTTTAAAGTTTTTATTTTTTGATATATTTGGATATTTTAAAACAAGACTTCTGTAGTTTAAATTTTCTACAAGTTGCGGACGAATAAAAGCTTTAATAGAGCCTTTGCAAGGGTTTATAAAGTCTATTAAATAGCACTCTATGGAATGATGCTTTTCGTAGTTATAGATCAATTGCTTGTTTTCAATATTATCATTTGAAAAATTTAAATTTAAACTAGAATAAATACTATGAAGACCCGGAATTTTCATGCCCACTATACGCGTACTAGCGAGTAGTACAGCTATATTTTGTGGATTTAAATAATTTGCACATAATGGAAAAAGCTGTTTAAACAAAATGGTGTTATATTTTAATTCTTCTTTTGCATTTTTTTCTTTTGATAAAGGATTTGAAATAGCATCGTATTTATTAAAAAAATTACTTTCATAAGGATTGTGTAATTTTAATTCTTCTTGAAATTCAAAATCAATTTTGCTCAAAATTTTATTTTTATTTGTAATTTCATATTTTTTTAAAAAATTATTTTTGGATTTTATAGATTTTAGCTTAAAGTTTTCATTTTTGAAAAGTGGATTAATAAAACTAGCTTTAATTTTTTGAATTTTAATATTTTTTTGATTTTTTTTTAAAAAGTTTTCTAGTGTTAGAAAAACTTGATAAATTCCATAGATAACTTGATCGCCATAATAAGAATTTTTGGCAAATTTTTGATCTAAATGCAAAGGGTTGAAATCACCGCTTAATTTTGAAAAAAGTTCTAAATTTTTTTGAGAAATATTATTCATTTTTTAACTTTTTAATTTCTTTTAAAAGCATATTTTGTGAGTTTAATTCTGTAAGTTTCTCTTTGTCAAATTTGATTTCAAATTCTTCTTCTAGGCTCATAATGATATCAATATGAGCTAAAGAATTCCATTCGGGACAATTATTCATGCTTAAATTTGTATGTTCGTTAACTTCAATTTCTAGTATATTTTTTAAAATTTCATAAAATTGCTTTTCCATGTAGTTTTCCTTAAGAATTTTTATGTATATTTTGATAAAATTATACCAATATATTGTGATATTTTTTAAGTTAAAATGGATTTTATAAATATTTTTTTTAAATTGACGATATTTTTAGAGTATAAATTAGGAGTTTAAATATGGATAAAAATGATTTTTTAAAAGCAGTTGCTGAAATTTTAATGATTGATGCAAATAGTTTAACAGAAGAAATGGAATTGAATTCTTTTAATGACTTTGATAGTATAGCTTTCTTAGAGATAACCATGCTATTTCAAAAAAAATTAAATATAGAAATTTCACCTGTTGAAATTAGAGCTCTTAAAACTGTTAAAGATTTATTAAAACTTGGAAAATTTGTATGATAAATTTAAAAAATAAAAAAATTTCTTATGTGTGTGGAATTTTACCATCTAAAAAAATTCAAAATATAGATAATCCTAATTTTGATGAAAAAACAAAAAATAAAATTATTCGTTTGTCTGGTATAAAAGAACGTTATATTCTAGATAGGAATAAAAATGAAAATATGCTCAGTCTTTATAAACAAGCCGGAGAACATGTAATTAAAAAGCAAAATTGGAATAAAGATGAAATTAAGGGGATTATAGTAGTATCCCAAAACCACGAATACAGATTTCCATCTACTGCTGTATTATTACAAGAAGAGTTGGGATTATCTAAAGATTGCTTTGCTTATGATATTGTGATGGGTTGTTCTGGCTATGTGTATGGAATTTTTGCAGCAATGAGTCATTTAAACGAAGAGAGTGATAAAATTTTACTTTTTGTGGGCGATCCTATTAATGATTTTATTTATCCTAAAAATCAGTCTGTAGCTTTTTTATTTAGCGATGCAGCAAGTTGTACTGCTTTAGAATATTGCCATGGATTTAATGTTCAATTCTTATTTGAAACGGATGGTTCTGGACGAAATGCTATTATTGTGCCGCATGGAGGCAGTGCTAGCTTAATCAATTGTGAATCATTTCAAGAATATCAAGATAGCGATGGAAATACAAATATTAAAACTTGCATGGAAATGAAAGGTTTGGAAGTTTTTAATTTTACATTTAAGAATGTTCCAAATATGATTTTAAAGATTTTAGAAAAAAATCAATTAGATATTAAAGATATAAATAAATTCTTTTTACATCAAGCAAATCATTATGCTTTATTGCAAATAAAAGATAAATTAAAAATATCCGACGAGTGTTTTCCAATAAATATAACAAAATATGCTAATACGAGTTGTACCTCCATAGCAATTTTGCTTGCAGAGGAAAAAAAATATCATCAAAATAACATTATAATGGCGGGTTTTGGTGTTGGCTTATCTATAGGTGTAGCTTTGTTTAATAAGCTTGAGTTTGAAAGTGAATTATTGATTTTTAATTCCTAGGATTGTTAAACTTTTATTAGTAAGAAAAATATTATCATTGTGTTTAAATATCTCAATAAAGCTTTTAAAGCTTTCTAGACAGTTGAATACTCCAATAGTTCCACTTGCAAAATTTAGATAGTTATATTGTTTATTTTGTATCAAATAATTAAAGATTTTATTATCATCTGGAAGTAAATTTTCTTTACGAACAAAGTAGTTTATATTTTTTTCATACTTTTTACCATTTTCATCAATGATAAATCCTTGAAAATTTTTATTGTATCTATAAGATATTTGACAAACTTCTTCAGGATAATGGACAAAAGTAAAGCAATCTTTATTTCCAAAATTTAAAATTTTTCCATTGTTTCGTGTAAGTATTGCATAAACACAGTTTTCATCAAAGCACGATTTTTGTTCTTTGTTTAAAAACAATTCTTCATGAGCACCTTTTACAGCAAAAGAAAAGATAGGATCATTGGTTCTTTTTACCCCTTGTTGTTTTCTAAAAAATTCATTTAAAGCTCCTACGGTACATTTAGAATTAAGCTTATCATAAACTTCGTTTTTGCAAAAACTGTAAGTAAAAGTTGGCATAATAAGCGTCCCTTCTTTGCCAATGACTTCAAATAAACACTCAAGTAAAGCATTTAAAAAATCTTTTATAGGTAAAAGAGGAATGCCAAAGCTGTAAATCTCGCTATGAGAGCAAATGATATCGCCTTTTTGTATACCTAGTTTTATCAAAACTTCTATTAAATCATCTTGAGAATATATTTTTCCATTATATTTTAAAAGCTCTTTCATATTTTCCTCACTAGTTTGTATTCTAAAATTTTTTCCAAAAGTTCTTTAAATTCATAAGCTTGCATGTTTAAGATATTGGCTATATCGATGATATCATTTTCCTTATCACAATAAGCTAGAAAATTACAAGCCAAAGGAATGTCATTGGCAGTGCTAAGGGTATGATATAGTCCTCTTTTGCCAAGATTAGGTTCGCATGCTATAGTGTTTTCATATACAGCGTTGATTTCTAGATTTAAAATCATTTCTTGCATGCTTTGAAGTCCACCCATTAAACCTTTTTCAGAGATAAAATTGAGATCATCTTTTGAAGTGTGGTATTGTTTATACTCTCCATACTTGGTGCGAGATACTCCTACTATGCCAAGATTTACAAGCGGAGCATTATATTGTCTTTCATCGCTTCCACGATCTAAAAAACCAAAAGCTTTGAAATTTTCTTTATTTTTAAGCGTATGCAGGGCAACTTTATCGCTTAGAGTGTTTTCTTTAGGTGTATGTATGAGTGAGTAAGCATGATCATCGCCTAAGCAAGAAAGCACAAAGCCTGCTTTAACATGTTTTTTTAAATGCTCTAAATGTTTGCTAAGATAGACTATAGAGCCTATGGTTTCAGGGATGATGACAAAGCGGTAATTATATCTTCTTTCTTTTAAACTCAAAAGCCATTTTGCTAAGAAAATAGCTACCACAGGGCTACTAAGCTCATTATTTGCCATGGAAGGGTGGCAAAGATAGGTTGAAATTAAAATTTCATCTTTTGAATTTTGTGTGCTAGGTAGGATAAAATCAGCATAGTCCAAAACCCCATTTTTATCATGTTTTGCATCGATATAAACTTTGTATTTGCCTTTTTTAAGTTTTTTTCTTTCATTATGCGTGAGACAAAATCCCCAACGTCTTTTGTAATAACTCGTTACATAAGGAATAGCATCGGGCATTTCTTCTATGGAGTAAAGATGATTTTGAAGTTCTTCAAGTTCGATTTCTTGATCGATGGCTTCACTATAGTTTAGAAGGTGTAAATTGTGCTTTTTAAAATCACAAATTTTTTCTCCTTCTGGAGTAATGATATAGGCTTCTTTGGCGTTCCATTCATCAGGGACTATCCAGTCAAAAACCTTTGTGCCACTTTTAATAGAGTGAAATTTGAGTATACCCCCCCCCAGAGTTTTATTTAAAATTTTTAAGCTAGCTCTAAAACCTTGCCCTGTGATGCTTCTAGGGATAGGAAAAAGTTCACAAGCTAGTTCATACATAGCCTTTCCAGTTTGGCCAAAATCTTGACTTCTAAAGTCTAGCTTATCCACAATATCCCTTTTTAACTTTTTCAAGAGTGCTAAATAAAGTATCTTTTACAAATTTTGCATCTTTTAGATTCATTTCTTGATGACAAGGTATGCTAAGCTCGGCTTTGTAAAAATTATCCGCATTTTGAAGTTTTATTTCTCCTAAGAGTTTTTTATAAAAACTAAACTCATAAGTCGGTTTATAATGCACCTGTACACCAACTCCTGCATGAAGTAAGTTTTCAAAAAGTTCTTCTTTTTGACAATAAAATTCAGGAAAAAGCAAAATAGGATACAAATGTCTCGAGCTTTTTTTATAATCTTTGATTTTTATCGTGGAGAAATACGGATTTCTTTCAAATTCCTTATCGTAAAAGCTTGCGATTTCTTCTCTTTTTTCAAGATTGCGATCGAGTTTTTTAAGCTGGTTTATCCCTAAAGCACAAGCAACATCACTTAAGCGGTAATTATAACCAAGTTCTACCATATCACTATCCCAAAGTCTTTTTTTAACGATACCATGACTTCTTAAAAGCTTGATTTTAGCGATAAGCTCTTCATTATCACTCACCACAGCCCCACCTTCAAAAGTAGTGATAGGCTTAACAGGGTGAAAAGAAAAGATAGAAAGATCGGCTTTTTTTCCCACTTTTTCACTTTTATATAAGGCACCTAAAGCATGGCTTGCATCATCGATTAAAGGGATATTGTATTTTTTAGCAAGGCTTGAAATTTCATCTATTTCAACGCTATTTCCCCCAAAATCCACCACGCTAATAGCTCCTATATTTTTACTATCTTTTAAAAGTCTTGCTTCTAGTTTTTTTTCGTCAATATTGCCATCGTTTTTAATGTCGATAAACTCTACCTTAGCTCCAGCTATTAAGGCTGCATTAGCCGTAGCAGCGAAGGTTAAAGGAGTGGTTAAAACGATTTTTTCTTGGACACCTAATGCTGTGTAGGCAAGATGAAGAGCTGAAGTAGCTGAGTTTAATACACAAGCGTGTTTTACGCCCACATATTCGCAAAGGGCTTCTTCAAATTCATCTACCTTTTTACCTCCAGTTAAAATTTCATCTTTTAAAGCTTTTGTAAGCGTATCTATATCGCTTTGATCGATGTTTTGATGAGAATAAGTAAGCATTTTAAAAACCTTCAGTATGATTGATGATTTCTAAAAGTTCTTTTTCGCTTGCCCATAAAGGATTATTATCCGAGCTATAAGAAAAACCATCTTTTACTTTTTGTCCTTTTTCGCCTATGGCATTGATACTAAAGTCATTATCTTTATCTACAAATTTAATACTCGGGCTTATAGCATAGTAGTTTTCAAATTCATAGGTTAAATGACTATCATCGCTTGAAATCATGATTTCATGTAGTTTTTCTCCTGCTCTTATGCCTATGATTTTATGGCTTAAATTAGGAGCTAGAGCATGGGCTAGATCGGTGATTTTCATCGAAGGAATTTTAGGGATAAAGATTTCTCCTCCATGCATTCTTTCAAAGTTACTCAGTACAAATTTTACTCCATCTTCAAGGCTGATCCAAAAACGAGTCATTCTCGTATCGGTGATAGGAAGTTCTTTAGCTCCTTCGCTGATGAGTTTTTTAAAGAAAGGCACCACTGAACCTCTTGAACCTACAACATTGCCATATCTTGTAACACCAAAGCGTGTTTGCTTGTTACCTGCTATGTTGTTTGCAGCGACAAAAAGCTTATCGCTTGCAAGTTTGGTTGCACCGTATAAATTTACAGGATTACAAGCCTTATCCGTACTAAGAGCGATACATTTTTTAACCCCATTTTCAAAACAAGCATCTATGACATTTTGCGCGCCGTGGATGTTTGTTTTTATACATTCCATAGGGTTATATTCAGCAATAGGCACATGCTTCATCGCAGCAGCATGTATAACAAAATCCACATCACGCATAGCAGTACTTAAGCGCTCTTTATCTCTTACATCTCCTATGAAATAACGCATACAAGGAGCATTAAAGACGCTTGCCATTTCAAATTGTTTGAGCTCATCACGAGAATAAATGATGATTTTATTAGGTTTATAGTTTTCTAGTAAAACCTTAGTGTAGGTTTTTCCAAAAGAGCCTGTTCCGCCTGTGATTAAGATATTTTTTTTGTTAAACATTTTGCCTTCCTTTGCTTAAGTTTTTTTAAAATTAAAGCAACAAGTGTTCCTATTTTAAAATTCTTGGCAAGGTTATGCCAGTTTGGGCTTGATACTTGCCTTTTTTGTCTTTATAAGTGGTGTCGCATTTTTCATCGCCTTGCAAAAACAACACTTGTGCTATGCCTTCATTGGCATAAATTTTTGCAGGTAAAGGCGTAGTGTTTGAAATCTCTATAGTGATATGTCCTTCAAAACCTGGTTCAAAAGGAGTAACATTGACGATGATACCACATCTTGCATAAGTGCTTTTGCCAAGACAAATAGCTAAAACATCATCAGGCATTTTAAAATACTCTATAGTTCTAGCTAGGGCAAAAGAATTTGCAGGAACTATACATACATCACCTTCAAAATCTACTACATTTTCTTCTACGAAATTTTTTGGATCTACTACAGTTGAATTAACATTGGTAAAAATTTTAAACTCACGCCCTACGCGTATATCATAGCCATAACTTGAAAGTCCATAGCTTATCACTCCTTTTCCTATATTTGCTTCGCAAAATGGCTCGATCATCTTGTATTCTAATGCCATTTTTCTTATCCAGTTATCTGCTTTTAAGCCCATTTTTAACCTTTTAATATTTGTAATTTTTTATAAGGATTATAACCTAAAAAATCTATATTTTTTATGATTTTTTTCTTTTTTAAAGTTAAATTTTAAGTTTTTTTATATAATACAAGATTAAGTTCTTAAATTTTAGGAGAATTTTATGACAAAAGAAGAAATTAAAGAGTTAGTAAACCTTTTTGCTGAAGCAAATATTAGTAAAATTAAGATCAAAGAACAAGATGGTTTTGAAATAGAACTTGAAAGAGATATGTGTTGCGACGTTCCAGCTCCTGTTTGTCCTCCAGTTCCAGCTCCACAACCTATCAATGTAAGTGTTGTAAATGAAGCTCAACCTAGCCAAAATGCAAAATCAAACAAGCCAAGTATAAACAGCCCTATGGTAGGAACTTTCTATCAAGCTCCAAGCCCAGGTGCAGCACCTTTTGTAAAAGCGGGTAGCACAGTTAAAAAAGGCGATACTATAGCTATTATCGAAGCGATGAAAATCATGAATGAAATTGAAGCGGAATTTGATTGCAGGATCGCTGAAATTTTAGTTGCTGATGGTCAGCCTGTAGAATTTGGAATGCCTTTATTTGCGGTGGAGAAATTATAAAATGGAAATTAAAAGCATATTAATTGCTAATCGTGGAGAAATAGCACTACGCGCTTTAAGAACGATTAAAGAAATGGGTAAAAAAGCAATTTGTGTGTATTCTGAAGCAGATAAAGATGCTTTATATTTAAAATACGCTGATGCAAGCATTTGTATAGGAAAAGCAAGAAGTTCTGAAAGTTATTTAAATATCCCAGCTATTATCACAGCAGCTGAAATTGCTGAAGCAGATGCGATTTTTCCAGGATATGGATTTTTAAGTGAAAATCAAAATTTTGTTGAAATTTGTGCTAAACATAACATCAAATTTATAGGTCCTTCTGTAGAAGCTATGAATTTAATGAGTGATAAATCAAAAGCTAAACAAGTAATGCAAAGAGCAGGCGTGCCTGTAATCCCAGGAAGTGATGGGGCTTTAGCAGGAGCTGAAACAGCTAAAAAACTTGCTAAAGAAATAGGCTATCCTGTGATTTTAAAAGCAGCTGCTGGCGGTGGCGGCCGTGGCATGCGTGTGGTTGAAAATGAAAAAGATCTTGAAAAAGCATATTGGTCGGCTGAAAGCGAGGCTATGACAGCATTTGGTGATGGAACTATGTATATGGAAAAATACATTCAAAATCCACGCCATATAGAAGTGCAGGTTATAGGAGATAGTTTTGGTAATGTGATTCATGTGGGTGAAAGAGATTGTTCTATGCAAAGACGCCATCAAAAACTTATCGAAGAATCTCCCGCGATTTTGCTTGATGAAAAAACACGCACTAGGCTTCATGAAACTGCTATTAAGGCAGCCAAAGCTATAGGATATGAAGGTGCGGGAACTTTTGAGTTTTTAGTTGATAAAAATTTAGACTTTTATTTTATAGAAATGAATACACGTTTGCAAGTTGAACACTGTGTAAGTGAAATGGTAAGTGGGATTGATATCATAGAACAAATGATTAAGGTAGCAGAAGGTTATGCCTTACCATCTCAAGAAAGTATTAAATTAAATGGGCATTCTATAGAGTGTAGAATCACGGCAGAAGATTCTAAAACTTTCTTGCCAAGTCCAGGCAAGATTACTAAATACATTCCACCCGCAGGACGCAATGTTAGAATGGAAAGTCATTGTTATCAAGACTATAGCGTGCCTCCTTATTATGATTCTATGATAGGTAAGCTTGTAGTTTGGGCAGAAGATCGCAATAAAGCTATTGCAAAAATGAAAGTAGCTTTAGATGAGTTACTTATAAGTGGGATAAAAACAACCAAAGATTTCCATCTTTCTATGATGGAAAATCCTGATTTTATTAACAATAACTACGATACAAATTATCTTGCAAGACATTAAAATTTCCCTATTAAAGGGAAATTTTAATTGTAATTTTTATCTTAAATATTCTATATTGATTTTAGAGCGGAGTTTATCAAAATAATCCTGTATGAAATTTTGTCTTTGTTCGCTTACATAAGCGTTTAAAACTTCATTTTTAACTTGCTCATATTCAGGAGTTTGTGCTCCATCTTTGCTTTTAACTTCATAAAGTTCATAGCCATTTTTTCCATTTAAAACAGGGGAAAAGCCTCCAACAGGAATTTGCGATAAAAGCCCTAAAAGTCTTGGATCGGCATTGCTTGTGTTTAAAGATGCATTTTGTGGTTTAAGGATTGTTTTTTTTGTATTTTTGATATTTTCTAAAGTTTGTGGATTGTTTGATAAATAAATATTTGCATTAATTTGTGTATAAAAAGTGAATTTATCTTTATTTTGTTCGAAAAATTTTTTTGCTCCATCATCACTAAAATCAGTTTTTGCCATACTTGCGATTTTTTCATAAAGCTTTCTTTTTTCTAAATCTTTTTTTAAATTTGCACGAAATTGTTCATAGCTTTGATTTTTGGATTTTAAATTTGCTTTAAAAGCATTTAAAGTGGTTTTGTTTTGAGCAAGCATTTTATTTATAGCATCATCAAGCTCTAGATCATTGACCACAATGCCCAGCTGTTTCATTTGTGAAATTTCCATTTTTTCATTGATGAGTACGCCTAAAGCTTGATTTCTATCAATTTTAAGCACCTTCATAGTTTGATCTATATCATAAGTTGTAATAGGTTCTTTATCTACAACTACAGCTATAGCATTAATGGTGTTTGCACTGGCCAAACTTGCAAAAAATGCAAAACTTAATAAAATTTTTTTCATTTCAAACCTTTATTTAAGTATAAATATCGCATTATATCAATAAAAATTTAAGAAAAGGCAAAAAATGCACGAAAAACTTACAACGCGTTTTGCTCCAAGCCCAACAGGGTATTTGCATATAGGTGGACTTAGGACAGCTCTTTATAATTATTTATACGCTAGAAAAAATGATGGAAATTTTTTACTTCGTATTGAAGATACGGATTTAAAAAGAAATTCTAAAGAGGCTACTAAAGCTATTATTAAAGCTTTTAAATGGTGTGGTTTAGAACATGATGGAGAAGTAACTTACCAATCAGAGCGTTTTGATCTTTATAAAGAATATGTTAAAAAGCTTTTAGATGAAGGCAAGGCGTATTATTGTTATATGAGTAAAGAAGAATTAGAAGAATTGCGTACCAAGCAGGAAACCGCCAAAGAGCGCCCAAGATATGATGGAAGATATAGAGAATTTAAAGGTACGCCACCTCAGGGTATAGAACCTGTTGTGCGTATTAAAGCACCTCAAAGCGGTGAGATTGTTTTTGAAGATGGGGTTAAAGGCGAGGTGAGATTTAAAGCAGAAGATATTTTAGATGATTTTATCATTGCAAGAAGTGATGGAACCCCAACTTATAATTTTACTGTTGTTATTGACGATGCTTTAATGGGGGTAAGCGATGTGATTCGCGGAGATGATCATCTTTCAAACACTCCTAAACAAATTGTGCTTTATGAGGCATTGGGTTTTAAAATTCCTAAATTTTTTCATGTGGCTATGATACATGGAGAAGATGGTAAAAAGCTTTCAAAAAGACATGGGGCAACTGATGTTATGGAATACAAAGAAATGGGAATTTTACCTCAAGCTTTGCTTAATTTTCTTGTGCGTTTAGGTTGGAGCCATGGTGATGATGAGGTTTTTTCATTAGAAGATTTGAAAAAGCTTTTTGATCCTTATCATATTAATAAAAGCGCATCTTGTTATAATGCTAAAAAGCTTGAATGGCTTAATACTCATTATATTAAAACTTTACCTTTTGAAGAGATTAATCGTCAGCTTAAGGATCTTGGCTTTGATTTATCTGTTTATGAAAAGGCAGGATTTTTACTTGATTTATTAAGAGAGCGTGCAAAAACCTTGCATGATATTATCAATGGCGCAAAAAGCATAGTTAATACGCCGCAAAATTATGATGAAAATGCAGTGCAAAAATTTGTTAACGAAAATAATTTAGAATTGCTCCAAGCATTTGCTAATACGCTTAAAGATCAAAAAACAGGTAAAGATTTTGAAGATTTTACAAATGATTTTTTAGAAAAAAAAGAAGCAAAGTTAAAAGATTTGGCTCAGCCTATACGCATAGCTTTAATAGGGAGTGCGGTAAGTCCTAGTATTTTTGAAGTATTAGAATTTTTAGGGGTTGATGAGTGTAAAAAAAGAATAGAAAATTTTTTAAAAGTTAGAGGAAAATAAAATGAATTTAAAAGAAGAAGCTTTAAAATACCATTTAGGTGGGAAAATTGATATTGTGCCAAGTAAGCCAATGGCTACAAGTTATGATCTATCTTTGGCGTATAGCCCAGGAGTTGCAGAACCTTGCCTTGAAATCACTAAAGATAATGAGCTTGCTTATACTTATACAAATAAGGCTAATTTGGTAGCTATAGTTAGCGATGGTTCTGCTGTTTTAGGACTTGGAAACATAGGAGCACAGGCTTCAAAGCCTGTTATGGAAGGTAAGGCTTGTTTGTTTAAAAAATTTGCAAATGTTAATGCTTATGATATAGAAATTGATGTTCATAGTGTGGAAGAGATTGTAAATTTTTGCAAAGCTTTGGCTCCGACTGTGGGTGGGATAAATTTAGAAGATATAGCTGCTCCAAAATGTTTTGAAATTGAAGCGGCTTTACAAGATTTAGGAATTCCTGTAATGCATGATGATCAGCATGGAACGGCTATTATTTCAACTGCGGGACTTATAAATGCTATGGAGATAAGCGGTAAAAAATTTAAAGACATTAAGGTGGTTGTAAGTGGCGCAGGTGCCGCAGGTATAGCAAGCGCTAAGATGTATAGAAATTTAGGGGTCGAAAATATTATTTTAGTAGATAGCAAAGGTGTTGTTTCTAAGGATAGAAATGATTTAACTCCTCAAAAGCTTGAATTTGCTGTTGATTCTAAGGAAAAGACTTTAAAAGAAGTTTTAAAAGGAGCTGATGTTTTTCTAGGACTTAGTGCGCCAAAAATTCTTGATGATGAAATGGTTTTAAGTATGGCAAAAGATCCTGTAATTTTTGCTTTGGCAAATCCTATCCCTGAAGTGATGCCTGAAGATGTGGCTAGACTTAGAAAAGATGCGATTGTAGGAACAGGAAGAAGTGATTATCCAAATCAAATCAATAATGTTTTAGGTTTTCCTTTTATTTTCCGTGGGGCTTTAGATGTGCGTGCAAGTAAAATCACTGAAAATATGAAAGTAGCAGCTGCTAAAGCATTAGCAGATCTTGCAAAACTTCCTGTAAGTGATGCGGTTAAAAAGGCTTATAATTTAAGCGCTTTAGAATTTGGAAGAGATTATGTCATACCAAAACCTTTTGATGAAAGAGTAAAAGCTGCAGTAAGTACAGCTGTAGCAGCAGCTGCGGTAAAAGATGGTGTGGCTAAGGTAAAAAATTTTAACGAGAAAGCTTATTTTGAAAGCTTAAAATGAAAAATATTCATTGTATCAATCATCCATTGATCGAACATAAATTAGGAATTTTAAGGGCTAAAGAGACAAAGCCCTTTCAATTTCGTATGTTAATCGATGAAATTTCATCTTTTTTACTTTTTGAAGCGAGTAAAGATTTTTCTTTAAAAGAAATTGAAATTTCAACACCTATACAAAAAACTACAGTAAAAAAACTTGATGAAAAAATTATGATTTGCCCTATTTTAAGAGCTGCATTAGGAATGCTTGAAAGTGTTTTTAAGATGATTCCTGATGCAAGTGTTGGATTTTTGGGATTTGTAAGAAATGAAGAAACTTTAAAGGCGGATTTTTATTTTCAAAAACTTCCCAAAGATGCAAAAAAACGCACCGCTATTGTCATAGATCCTATGTTTGCTACAGGTGGAACTGCTATAGAGGCTTGTAATTTTTTAAAAAGCCAAGGAGTTAAAAAAATAAAATTTATATCCATACTTACTGCTTTGCAAGGTTTGCAAAAATTTAGCCAAGTGCATGGTGATGTGGAAGTTTTTGTGGCTTGTATTGATGAAGGTTTAAATGAAAAAGGTTATATTATCCCAGGGCTTGGAGATGCAGGAGATAGAGTGTTTAACACTCTTTAAAAGAGATGATTTTTGGAAAAATTGATTATATTAATCTTTTACCTTTACATATATATCTTAAGAAATATCCCCTACCTAATGGTTATAAAGCAAGTATGGAGTATAAAAAAGGAGTTCCAAGTAAGCTAAATAAAGATTTATTTTATAGAAGAATTGATGCAGCTATCATTTCAAGCATAGAAAGTGCTAGAAAAAAATATAAAAATTTAGATTTGGGTATTTGTGCTAATAAAAGAGTTTTAAGTGTATTAGTAGAAAAAAATACATCAAATGCCAAAGATCCAAGTTCAGCAACTTCAAATGCTTTAGTTAAAGTATTAAAACAAGATGGAAAAGTAATTATAGGTGATAAGGCTTTAAAGCTTTATCTAAAAGATCCTTCTAAATATATCGATTTATGTGCAAAATGGCACGAAAAAACAGGATTGCCTTTTGTTTTTGCTAGATTTTCTTGTGTGCAAAAAAAAGCTTTATATAAACAAATTTTGAAAAAATTTCCAAAAACAAAGATTAAAATTCCTTATTATATACTGCAAAATTATGCCAAAACAAGGGATTTAGATATAAAAGATGTTAGATATTATTTAGATGAAGTTATATATCATAAAATTTCTACCAAAGAAAAAACAGCCTTAAAGCGTTTTGTAAAGGCTTGCAAGGCTTTAAATCTTGTTTAGTGTTCAAATTCTCTAAGTTCTTTAACTGTTCCAAGGAGTATTACAACATCTCCACTATAAACTGTCGTGGTTTCTAAATCAGGCAATATTTCCCAGTCGCTATTTAATTTTTTATAAGAAATCACTTTCATATTTTGTGCTATATGTTTTAAAGAATTTCCTGCTAATTTTTCATCTATATTGATCTTAATAGCTCGTATAGTATTTGCTGAAAGATCAAAAACTTCATAATCAGCATCTTTAGTTAAAAATTCTTTTACTAGTCTTTTAGCACTTTCTTTTTCAGGATAAATAACCTTTGTTGCACCTAACTTAGAAAGAATTTGACCATGGATATTAGAGGTTGCTTTAGCAATGATATTTTTAACACCTATATCTTTAAGCGCCATAAGAGTAAGGATTGATTTTTCAACATTTTCTCCTATGCTAACAATAACAACTTCAACATCATGAAAGCCTGCTTCTTTTAGGGCTGAAATATTTGTAGAATCTAAAATATAAGCATAGCTTGGAGGATTTTGTATACTTTTTAAAGCTTCCTCATCTTTATCCGCAACGATAACAGTATGACCTCCAGCAATGAGTTCATCTGCTACAACTGATCCAAATTTTCCAAGTCCTATGATTCCATAATTAAGATTTTTCACGATTTTACCTTTATAAATTAACCTTTCCTTCAGGGAATTTTAAATGAATAGCTTTGTCTTGTTTGAATACCGAGAGTAAAAAAGCAAAAACACCTATCCTGCCACTTAGCATCATAATGATGATAATCACCTTGCTAGGATCGCTAAACAAAGCGCATAAAGATAAAGTTCCACCATTTCCTACCGAAATTCCTACCGTTGCAAAAGCTGAAGAAGTTTCAAAAAGTAAGGCTATAAAATCAAAATTTGACTCTAGCAAGGAAAGCAAAATAACAGCTATTACTATATAAACAGCTGAACCTACAGCTATAATAAAAGCTTTAGATATAGTTTCTCTTGGAATTTCATGTCCAAAAATTCTAACTCTTCCATCTCGGATACTCCAATAAGCATAGAGCAATAAAACCATTACAGTTGTTACTTTCATACCCCCAGCTGTTCCTCCTGGTGCACCACCAATAACCATAAACAATGATCCAAAAAATAAGCTCGCATCATGCAAATGTCCCATATCTAAGGTGTTAAATCCTGCTGTGCGGTAATTAATAGCGATAAAATATGAGCTTAAAATTTTATCAAAAAATGAAAAATGTCCTATAGTTTGAGGATTTGAGTATTCAAAAGCAAAAATAATAAGCGTTGAAGAGAAAATAAGAAAAATACTTGCAACAACAACCATTTTTGTATGTAGGCTTAAATTTTGCAATTTTTTTCTTTGAAAAAAGTATAATTCAACCAAAACAAAATATCCAAGCCCTCCAATAATAATCAAAGAAGTGATAATAAGATTAATTGCTATATCATGTTTGTAAGCTATAAGTCCATGTTCAAATATGGTAAACCCAGAATTATTAAAAGCGCTAATAGAATGAAAAATTCCAAACCATAAAGCTTTCTTAAAATTCATTTCAAGGGCAAAACGCATGGTAAGAAGTATAGCACCTATCAATTCTATAGTAAAAATGAACAGTAAAACCTTTTTAAAAAATTTAAATAAACCATCCATTGATGGATAAAATAAAGACTCTTTTAGTAAATTTCTTGCACTAAATCCCACTTTTTTGCGTATGAGTATATAAACAAACAAACCTATACCCATATATCCCAAGCCTCCAATTTGTACCAAAGCTAAGATAATAATTTGTCCTGCTAAGGTAAAATCAACCGCAGTGTTCTTAACTGCCAATCCTGTCATACTAACAGCAGATGTGCTTGTAAAAAAGGCATCTAAAAAATCAATAGGAGTTGTATGTGCCCAGCTTGAATGTAGCAATAAAGCCCCAAACAATGCAATAATAATATAACCAGCTAGTAAAATTTTAAAAGTTCGTCTATCTAATCCAAATTGTTTCAAAAAATTTCCATTTGATAATGATCTAAAGCGGGTATTCTATCTTATTAAAACTTTAAGGGAAATAAAATTTTATTTTTGTATTTAAACTTAAATTAAAGAAAAAAAGATACAATTACATTTTTACTTTATCAAACTAAGTGGTTGGATAGCTCAGTCGGTAGAGCAGCAGACTGAAAATCTGCGTGTCGGCAGTTCGATTCTGCCTCTAACCACCACTTTATCTTTCAAAAAATCACATCACATATTTTTTTACACAAGACCGAAATATTTAAAGGACTAAAAATTATTATTTTAAAGAGAGAGAGTCTATAACTTATAATAGAATGGTGGATTTAGCAGAATATTAAAAAAAGTATCTAAATACCTATAAAATAGATATTTTATATTTTATAGTAACCCATTAAATAACCCAGTTTTCTAATATGATTTTTTAATATTAAAATCCGATTAAAATGCCTATAAACATATTTCTTAAAATCCGATTAAAAATGATATGTGCTTTTATTAAAATCCGATTAAAAACAATACGATAATCTTTGCCAGTGCTTTTTAATATAATAGTGTTTGTATAAAAATATAAAAAATGGTTTTTGTTTTTTTTACTTTCTTAGTAAAGAGCAATAAGTATTCCATAATTGCTAATTTAATCTTTGATTAATAGTTTTATTATTTTTTATATATTATAATTTTTAAATAAAAATATCATTCCTTAAAGCTTCGTTTGTTAATTACTTAAAGACTTCTTATGTTTAATAAAAAAGATATTATTGTTAATGCAGTTCCCGTTAAGCTTTTTGCAAGTAATTTAGGTTTGTATGATAATTTTTATAGAAATGTAAATGAGCTTAAAAGTGGTTTTAAAATCAAACAAGTAGGAAATAATTTTTTTGTTTTGCTTCCTGATTGGTTTATAAAATTGCTAGAGATAGGATATGATTGTTATGTGATTAAGCCTTATGATGATTTTAAATATGAATTTAAAGTTGAACTTTCTAAAAAAACTGAAATAGGATTTTACAAAAATGACAATTTATAAACTTTGCAAGTGTGGTAAGAAAATACAAACTCATTTAAGAACTTGTGAAGAATGTGATAAAACTCTTAAGAAAATAGCAAACAAAAGATATGATTGTTTTAAAAGGGATAAGCAAAGTTCAGATTTTTATAATAGTGTAGCTTGGAGAAAATTAAGAAATGCTTTTATAAATAAAAATCCATTTTGTATAAGGTGTGGAAAGTTTGCGAAAATTGTAGATCATATCAAACCTATTAAGCAAGGTGGCAAGAAATTGAGTGAAGAAAATTTGCAAAGTTTATGCTTGGCTTGCCATAATGAAAAGACTAAAAACGAGCTTAAGGGGTAGGGTATGTAATCTCTATGAAAGCCAATCCTATACACCGAAAAGGATAATACTAAACAAATGCGAGCCAGTTTTTTACATAATGTTATACTTAACCTACTAACTAACCAACCAAAACACAAGCAAAGCAAGGTAAAATCTTTATTTGAAATTTTTATTTTTATCAAAAGCGTTCTAAAAAAGCCAAATTTTGCTTTAAATTAACTAACACGCATTTTAACGCCTTAAAATATCATTAAAATACAAATAAAAAAAAGGCGTTTAATGCAAAAAGAATTTTTAAACATTGATGAGGTTTTGCAAATTTTAAACATTAATTCTAAAATCTATTTGAGTAGATATTTAAAGAAAAATGGTATAAAAGTATTAAAAGGAAAAGCTAAACCCTATCCAAAAGATGAAATTTTAAGACTTGCTAAAAAAAGACAAGATGAAAATCATTACAATTCTAAACAAAACGAAGTTATTTTGTATATTGATGAAAATTCGATAAAAGAAAAGCCAAAGGCAAATAAAACAGAACAAATACAAACGCAAGATGATTTTAAGCCTTTAAATTTAGAAACCATAGAGCAAGAACTCACACAAAAAACTATCAAAGATTTAGAAAATTTAGGCATTTATGATCCTTTAGAAAATGATATTATTAAAACTTATGTTAAAAATCTCATTTTTTTAGAATGCACAAGCAAGGAAATGGAGAAAAAAGGTTTTACAACAAGCACAGATAAAGGAACGCCTATTGTAACGCCTGAACTTATAGCTTTTAATTCTTTGACTAAAAATGTTATAGGCTTAGCAAAAGTTTTAGGCATAGGCTCTCCAAATCGTGCAAGGCTAAATTTAAAAGATAAAAAAGAAAAATCAGCTTTTGATGTGCTTTTAGAAGATGAAAGTTAAATTATGGATAAATTAAGAGCAAGAGAAGATATATTAAATTACGCTTTAGCTTATATTAAACAAAAAAACAAAGAATTTGAAAACTCGCCCTTTTATATTGATGAGAAAATAGCTAAAAAAGCGGTTTTGTTTATCTCTCTTTTAAAGCACACCGATGGCGAATTAGCCGGTAAGCCCTTTCAGCTTTTAAATTTTCAAATCGAGTTTATCATCGATATCATCGCCACTTATTCTAAGGAAAAAAACGCCAGAAGATACTCTTACGCTTTGCTTTTTATCCCAAGAAAAAATGGTAAAACCGAGTTAATCGGAGCTATTTTGCTTTATTTTTTATTTATTGATAAAGAAAAGGGTAAAAAAATATATTGTGCCGCAAATGAAACCGAACAAGCAAAATTAGTTTTTAATGCTGCTTCATCTATGGTAAGCCAAGAAGAAGAATTAAATAAAATGTGCTATCAATATAAAACCTATAGAGAAATACGCAAAAAAAACGCTAAATTTGAAGATTTTATAAAGGTTCTAACAGCTACAAGCGAGACAAAAGACGGCTTAAGACCTTATGTTTTTATTTACGATGAGCTTCACGCTGCTAAAAATGGGGATTTATATAAGGTTTTAGAAGAAGGAACGGCAAGTCGTGTAAATTCTTTATGTATAGTCATTTCAACAGCAGGATATAATCATTTTGGAGAGATGAAAAAGCAATATGATTATTGCAAACAAGTTAAAAATGGCATTATAAACGACCCATCAACTTATGCAAAGATTTATGAGCCTGATGCTGATGATGATTGGAACGATGAAAAAACTTGGATCAAAGTTAATCCTGCTTTGGGTTATGGCGTAAAGCTTGAAAAATTAAGAGAATATTATCAAAAAGCTTTAGCAAACGCAAATGATGAGGTGAGTTTTAAAACAAAACATTTAAATATGTGGACTTCAAATGCTACTTCTTTTATAAAAGATGATGATTTTTTAAAATGCAGTTTTAAAGAACTTGATTTAAAAGGCGATGTTTATGTTGGACTTGATCTATCTGCTACTACTGATTTAACTGCTTTAGCTTTAATTTGCGAAGTGGATAAAATCTTACATGTGGATTTTAAATTTTATGCACCAGAACTTAGTGCAAGAGAGAGAAGTAAAAGAGATAAAGTGCCTTATTTAGAATGGGCAAAACTTGGCTTTTTAACTCTAACACCAGGTAATAGTGTTGATTATGACTATTTAATTAACGATATCTTAGCTCTAAATAAAAAATTAAATATCAAAATGATAGGTTATGATCCATGGAATAGTTTAGAAGTAGCCAAAAAGTTAAGCGATGAAAATATAGAGTGCGTTCAGATTAGACAAGGTTTTGCAAGTATTAGCGAACCTTTAAAAGAATACCAAATCAGAGTTTTAAAACAAACTTTAAATCATAATAACAATCCTATTTTTAGATGGTGTAATTCAAATTTAGTTATTGATCAAGATGCAAGAGAAAACATAAAGCCTGATAAGAAAAAATCAAGTGAAAGGATAGATGCAATTTCGGCTTTAGTCACTGCAATCGCCACTAAAAACAGCATAGAAAAACCAAAAATCAATGTTTATGAAAAAAGAGGTATAAGGTTTTTATAGCTTTTAAGATATAATATTGTTTAAAATTTAAAAAGGTGTTTTATGATGAAGTTTTTATATTTAGATGATAGTGGAAATTCGGGCTTAAATTTAGATGATGCAGAACAACCACTATTTATTTTAGGTGGCGTTGTAATTGATACAGAAGAATGGCAAAAAATTAATGAAGAAATTGAAAACATTAAGGCAAAATACAAGATACAAGATGAAATACATGCAATTGAGATTACCAATTCTAAAGGAATATTTAAAGAATGGAGTTTAGAAAAGAAAAATAACTTAATCAAAGAGCTTTTAAATATTATAGTAGAATATAAGCTTAAAATTATATTCTTTAAGGTTATCAAGAAAAATTATAAAGCATACTTTGAAACACATTTTACACAAGCTCAAAACAAAATGCTTAAAATTCCACCTTATATTTTGGCATATTCTTATGTTTTACAAATTTACGAACAAAGTCTTAATGATGATGAAAGCAATGGAATTGTAATTTCAGATGAGCAAGATAGTGATATTTTAGCTGATAACACTCTTAAAATTCTAAGGGTCATTGATGAGCCTGATATAAAAATTAAAAAAATCATAGAAAAGAATTTTTTCATAAATTCTAAAGAAAGTAATCTTATACAGCTTGCGGATATTTGTGTTTATCATATTAAAAGATATTACGAAATGGAAGTTAAAGAAAATATTAGCGCTAAGAGCAAAGAAAACAGAGAAATGTTTTTTAAGATTATTGAGAATAATGTTTACAATCTTAAACTAGATCCAACACAGCATAAAATTTTAGGATTTTTAATGAATGATTTTTAGTAAACTTGACGAGCCAAAGCTAAAAGCTTTTGTGCTATACAATGACAACACATTTAGCCCGTCACTAAAATTATAACAAATTAAAATTAAAAAATTATAACACGCACTTTAACGCCTCAAACTTTTTTTAAAATAAGTAAAAAATAAAGGTTTTGCATGTTCAATAAAATAAGATCATTATTTACAAAAAAAGCACGAAATAATGAATTTGTTAATAGCTTAGAAATTTTATTAGAAGATAAAATAAAAGCTGAGGAGCTTTCAGCAGTAATTGCCGCAATCTCAAATATTAGCGAGACCATAGCATCTTTGCCATTAAATTTATATCAAAGAACAACTGATGGATCAAAACTAGCCTCTAATCACCCCTTATATGAACTCATCAAAATCGCACCAAATGAAACAATGACACCTTTTACACTCTTTGAGGCTTTTATGGTACAAATGTTAATTTATGGCAATGGTTTTTTATATCCTGTTAAAAAAAGAAACGGGGTGATTAATTCTATAGAACTCATAGAAAATAAAGACATTAATATCTTTAAAATGAATGGAAAGTATTTTTATCAAGCTTACTCAAAAAATGGCAGTATTGTTTTAAATTATGATGAGGTTTTAAATGTGCCTTATCATACTAAAGATGGAGTAAAAGGTATCGCACCGCTTAGAAAAAGCAAAAATACCACAGAACTTGCAACAGCTATAGAACAGCACGGACTTAGCTTTTTTAAAAATGGAAGTTTTACAAGTGGCGTTATATCTGTACCAAATGAATTAAGCGAAGAGGCATATTCGAGATTAAAACAATCCTTTAAAGAAAATTATAGCCAAAAAAAAGCTTATAATATTTCTATTTTAGAGGGTGGAGCAAGTTATGCACAAACTACAAGTGCGAATAAAAATAGCCAGTTTTTAGAAAGCAAACAATTTCAAGTGATAGAAATCGCAAGACTTTTTAATATCCCACCGCACAAACTTGGAGATTTAAGTCGTGCGACTTTTTCAAATATCGAACAACAAGAGACAAATTATATGGTGCAAACCATAACACCTCTAACAACTAAAATCGAACAAGCCCTAAATCGCTTTTTATTAAACCAAAATGAAAGAAAAGAATTTTATTTTAAATTCAATATCAACGCTATTTTAAGAGCTGATAGTTCTTCAAGGTGGGAAAGCTATGTAAAAGCTTTAAGTAATGGCGTGATGAGTATAAACGAAGTAAGAGCCTTGGAAGAAATGAACCCAATTGATAATGGAAACGATCATTTAATACCGCTTAATCTTGCCAAAATAGATGAAAAAGACACACAAAAAGGCAATCAATGATAGAAGTAAAAGGCTTGAACGAATTAATGAAAGATTTGCAAAGCATAAGTAAAAAAGCTTTGCCAAATGCGGCTAAAAAAGGAGCTTTAGAAGTAGCAAAAGAAATCACAAATGATTATAAAAAGAATATTCCTAAACAAAGCGGACTTTTAAAGCAAAGTGTTAAGGCAGTTTCTAGTTATACTTTAGAAAAAGGTGTTTATCGTGCCGCTTCAGTTGTTTTTAGGATGAAAAAAGTAGGTATAAAAAGATTTGAGAAGTTAAAAAATGCTAAAAAATGGACACAAGCAAAGAAAAATGAGAGAAAACAAAGAATGGATTATTTTGCGAGTGCGTATTATGCTCATTTTATAGAGTATGGATTTTTTCATAAAGGCGGAGTGAAAAAAAGTGCAAAAGGAAAACCAAATATAAGCGGAAAAAACACTTTTGTAAAAGGCACTTATACCATGCAAAAAGCAAAAGAGAAAATAGACCCAAAAATGCAAAGCTTGGTTACAACAAAACTAAATGCTGAGTTAGACAAATTAGGATTTTAAATGAAGGAATTTTTAAGCGATTTTTTAATGGGACTAAGCAAGGAATTAAATATAGAAATTTACCCACTTTCAAGGCAAAAAACAAAGCTAGAAAAAGCATTTTTAATTTATGAAATCACAAGCGAAGAATTAAATTTAAGTATAGATGATAAAATCTTAAGCAAAGAATTAGAAATTAATTTGAGCCTTTATACTCCAAAATACAAAGATTTAAGAGAGTTAAAAAGCAAAATTGAAAATTTTATTTTAAAATTTTATAAAAAACCTATTGAAATTTTAATACATGGAGAAGATAAAGATGAAGAGAGTGGATTTTTTACGAGTGAGATTTTTATCACTTATCGTTTATAAATTTCTTTTCTATGTCCTACTTCAAGACAAAGAATAGTTAATTTTTCGTCATTATTTAAACAGATTAAGCGATAATCATTTATCCTATAACGCCACAAGCCTTTTAAATTTCCTTTTAATGCTTTGCCTTTTTGATTTGGACTTTCTAGGCTTTGTATTTCTTCTTTCCATTTTTTGATTTGTTTTTGAACTTCTTTATCTAGTTTTTTAATTTGCTTTACTGCTTTTTGGCTAAAATCAATTTGTATCATAAACCAAGCTCTTTAAAAAGCTCATCAGCACTAATGCTTTTTTTACCGCTTGCTAAATATTCTTTATAAGCAACTTCTCCTATTTTTGCATCTTCTAAGTCTTCTAAAAATTCCATAATTAAAGCTTGAATAATTTCTTCTTTGCTTGTATTTCTTTCTTTGGCTATATTTAAAAAAGCTTGTTCTTTTTCGCTTGATAATTCTATATTTAGACTAAGCATTAAAATTCCTTTTTTTGAAAATTATAACAAAAAATTAGAAAATAAAATACAAAAATATAGTTTTATGAAAAATATCTCTTAATACGCATTTTAACGCCTTAAACTTTTTATAAAATCTCCTTACATTACTTATATAAGGAGAAAAGATGTCAAAAGACAAAATAATCACAGATGCCCCTGATGTGCAAGGGCTTAGAGTTTTAGTTTTATCTCGTGCTATGGAAAGTTTAGGAAAAGAAGCTATTCAAGCAGGATTTTTAACAAGTATTTCAGGTCTTAAAGGTGGAACTAGAGAAAGTCAAAAACTAAGCCCAATCAACGATAGAGATTATGAAGAAATCAACGCAGTAGGCAAAAAAACTTCAGCTACTGTAAATATGAATTTACTTTATAAATTTGTTAAAGATGGTAATTTAGAAAGCTATGAGGGGGTAAATTATCTAGAAAAAGCTTTTGAAGAAAATGAAGAAGTTTTTATCATCGTAGAAATTAATGATGAGAGAAAAACCACACTTAAAATCAAAATGAAATTAACAGGCTTTGAACTTCAAAGCGAAGCAAATAATAAATTCAGTGCAAATATCACAGCAGAAAAAATCGGCGAAGCTAAAGACATCACACCTTTTAGATTTGAAGAAAGTCAAAATATAGAACACACTACAAAAGCTTTAAATGTGGGCGATGTGATGAGTGATAAAAAAGGTAAAATTATTTATTTTTACCCAAAAGAAAGCACACTTGAAAAACCAGAATTAAACGATGAAAGAATGGTTTATGTTTTTGATGAGGTGCGAGGTGTTGTACCAAATCCTAGCACACAAACTTTTAATGAAAACAATGAATTTATAACCACAAAAGAAGCTGATAAAGTTTGGGAAAAAGAAAATGATGAAAATATTATCCATGAAAGCAAAACCGAACCAGAACAAGGGCAGACTTATGAGGAATTAAAAGGAAAAACATTATATTTTTATCCAAACGCCTTAACACTTCTTTATCCTGCAAATGAAGATATTCGCAAAAAATACACCATAGATCAAAGCTCAGGCATAGCAAGTGAAGCCACAATGCAAACTTTTTTAAATGGAAAATTTAGCGATGCTTTAAGAAAAGGAGGTAAAAAATGAAATTCAATGACTTTTTAAAACAACATTCTTTAAGAGAAAAAGAAATTTTAATCGAAGGTATTGATGAAAAATTCACAATTCGCCAACTTTCTATGCTCGAACAATTAGAGATTATGGAAAAAAATGGCATAGAAATACAAGAAAATAAAGATGATAAAATCAGCATCGATTTTATTAAGAAGAATTCAAATTTTAGAAAAGAAATCATCTTAAAGTGTTTAGTAGCTCCAAAAATCGATGAAAAAACCTTTGATAATCTCAATCAAGAGGGTTTAAACATTATCGCAAAAGTCGCAGACGAAATTTTAAAATTCACAAATGAAGTCCCAAAGCAAGAGAGCAAGGGCGATTAATTTATCGCCTTGCCCTTGCATTAGGAAAAACCATAGGCGAGTTAGAACAAAGTATAACACAAAGTGAGTTTAACGAGTGGATGTATTTCTTAAGCACCGAGCCTTTAGCAAGTGATAGAAACGAAATGCAAATGAGTATTTTACTTAATATGTTAGCTTCTTTTATGGGTGTAAAATCGACTAATGAAGACTTTTTATTATGCTCTCATTTAAAACATACTAAGCAAAATACTAACGAAAATCAAAAAATCGATATTAAAAAATTACAAGATGACTTTTTAAGTCTTTTAGGATAGATGATGATTTATTTCTATATTGAATTCTTTTTCGTTTGGATAATTTTGCAAAATTTGCTTAAATTCTTTTGTATAATCATCGCCAAAAGCATTATTTTTGATAGCAAATTCCAAAGCAAAAGCACTCATAAGCACACTTTTACCTTGCTTTGTTTTTATGAAATTTTCATGAGCTTCTTTAAAGGCGATAAGCTCTTTTTCGCAACTTTTATAATCATTAAGAAATTTTTCATTTTTAAATATTTTTTGGCTTTTGCTCCACATCAGAAAAAAGACAAAACAAATAAAAACAAAAGCAAAAAAATTAAGCTCTATATATGGAAAAAACATAATTTAAAAACTCCATTTTTTATCTTAAATTCTACTCAAAAAAACTAAAAGGAACATAAATGGCTAAAAATGTTAAAATCGGCGTTAGTGTAGATACAAATAGCGGTGTGGCGAGTATTGGAGGTTTAAATAAAAGTTTTAATCAATTAGGAAATGTTACACAAGCGACAAATAAATACATAAAAGATATAGAAAAGAGCTTTTTAGGACTTTCAAAAAGCGTAATTGACATGAACGCCCATTTAACACAAGCTTATCAGGGTTATAAAACTTTAGCACTTGATATAAAAAATTTTGGTAGCTCTTTTATAGAAGCAAGTAAAAGTTTTGAGACTGCAAAAACTCAACTTGCTTTTATAACAGCCACCACGCATTCAAATATTGATACCACAGGAAAAGCGATATCACAACTTGAAAAATGGAAAGCCGCTACAAAAAGCAGTGAAAAAACGTTTAAAGATTTTAATGATTTGCATACTAAAACAGGCTATTCTTTGCAGGATTTATCAAGTATGTTTCAATCTTTTGCCTCCACAGCTTTAAATAATATGAGCTTTGATGAAGCTAAAAAAGCTTTTGAAAGTATTATGATAGCAACCTCAAATACTTCCATGAGTGCTAATCAACTTTCAATTACTATGGATAGTTTAGGAGCTGGGGCATTTAGCGCAAGTGGAGATTTAAGAAGATTTGCTGAAAGTTTAGGTATTACAAATGATGCTATGAGCGAAGCAAAGAAAAATGGTAAGCTTTTTGATTTATTTATAGAAAAAACCAAAGAGTTAACAAAATATACAGACTACACAACGCAAACCTATGAAAAGCAAATGCAAAAATTTGAAGCTAATATGCAAATGTTACAAGCTGAAATTTCAAAACCTATTTTTGATACTCTTAAAAGCTCCCTTATAGATATAAACACTTATATTAAAGATAATGAAAAAGAAATTAAAGCGGGCATTAAAGCTATTACCGAATTTGCTACTTCTTTTAAAGATTTGGCTATTGGTGCAGGACTTGCTTATGTAGCTTTTAAAAGTTTTAATTCTTTTAAGAATTCATCTTTTTTTACAAGTTTTAGTAATGGTATTAAGAATGTTAAAAAAGATTATGATGATTTAGTAGAAAAGCAAAAAACAAGCCTTGAACTTATAAAGAAAAATGAGAATTTAAAAATTCAACTTCAAGGTCTTAAAGAAGCTAAAAACGACTTAGAAAAGCTTAAAGCCTTAATGCCAGATTTAGCTAATTATGCAAAATACAATAATAAAATAGACTTAGGATCGATAAATAAAGATGGAACTAAAAATTTAAGCGGTGTAATGATAGGAAGGGAAGCTTTGCTAATCGAACAAGGTGCAAGAAGTGAAATAAAAAGATTGCAAAAAGAAATTATAGACAATGAAGCACTTATTAATCAAAATATAATAAAAAGAAATCCCTTGTTAAGCACCATAAAAGGCACTATGAGTAATTTAGCAAATTCTGCTTTAAATTTTACAAAGGCTTTAGCTCCAACTGCTGGGCTTATAGCTTTGATGACTTTTATAGAAAAGCTTTATACGAATTGGGATAATTTTGACAAAGCTTTAGAAAAAACATCAAAAAGAAAGCTAGAAAACAAAAGTTCAAAAGAATTAGATGAGTATGTTAAAAATCTTAAAAGTCAAATGGATGCCTTAGAAGCAAATGGAAGTGTTTTGGGAGCTCAAATCACATCAAAATTAGATTTTTGGTATATAAAAGAAGGTGTAGAAAGTGTTTTAAAAGGCACTGATTATATGTTTGAAAGTGTTACCGGAAAACAGCTAAAAATGAATAAAGAAGCTAGAAAAGCTTACGAACAAATACAGGCAAATTTAAAACTAGCCGAAGAAGCCGCCAAAAAAGCAAAGGAGCAAGAATTTAAACTAGAAGCTATTGATAATCTTCCTGCTAGTGTTAGCAAAGCCATGGAAAGTTTGAAAGCTTTAAGGATACCGCAAAGCACAGAAGAACAAGCCGAAAATTTAAGAAAACAATATGAGCTTATCAGCGAAACCATACAACAAATCACGAATAATGCAAATTGGAATAAAGACTTAGCAAAATTAGAGCAATATAACGCTTTAGTAGCTCAAAGAACGCATTATGAAGAATATATAAATAAACAAGAAGAGCAAAGATTAAAAAAAGAAAAAGAAATCGCCAATCAAAAACTGGCAGAACGCATCAAAGAACAAAATGAAGCCTTAAAAGAAATTTCACAAATAGGCATGAGTGAATACGATAAAAAATTAAGCCAAATTAATGAAAAATTAAAAGCATGGAAAAAGTTAGGCATTGATAAAAACAAATTAAAACAAGCAGAAGAAAGCCTTAAAATTAATCTTGATCTAGAAAGTGCAAATAAAGACTTTGAAGATACTAAAAATTTAATGATTGAATTTTATGAAAGTATAGAAAATAAGCAGGAAGCTTGGGCATTAAAAGAAATTGAGCTAAGAGACAAATACAGCAAATTATTAAGTGAAAATCTCATCAAAGAAGAAGATTTTAAAAAGATGATAAAAGCCAATAAAGACGCTTATTTTCAAATGGGCAAAGACAGTAAAAAAGCCATGAGCGAAGTAGAAAAAAACTATAATCAAATGATAGCAAATATGCAAAAAACGATAGAAAGTAGCTTTTTTGATGTTATAAATGGGAAAATAAAAACCTTAAAAGATTTGTTTAAAGATTTAGGAAAAACCATTTTACAAGATTTTTTAAGTCCTTATATTTCATCACTTAGTGGCTTTTTATCTAAGGCAGGAGCTGGAGTATTGAGCGGTTTAATGCCTAATTTTGCTTTTGGTAATGTGAATTCACACTCACAAACAAATGCTTTTAGCTCAGTTGTTGAATTTGCTAAAAATCAAGGTTTAAATTTAAATAGTGATGGCAAATATCAAGGTGTGGTTAATGGTGTTGAGGTAGTCATGGATAAAACAGGCACCATAGAAAAAGGAAATAATGCTTTTAATAATGTGAGTAATATTATAGAGGGTGCAAGTAAATTAGATGGCATTATGAGTGGCGAATGGATAGATAAAGCGGGCGCCACTTATGATAAAGTTATGAATTGGTTTGGCAGTAGTCAAAATGCAGGAAGTGAAATAAGTTTTAGTGATGCTTTAAATGCGGATGGTTTTAGTGATTTTTTAAGTTCAAGTTCTGATATTAGCACTACTATTGAAAATTCAAGCACAAATATTATAGATAGTATAGGCAATGGCTTTAATTCTTTATTTGATAATTTACAAGGTTATATCAATTCAATAGGCACTTTTGGCAGTAATCTTTTAGCTAATGGCTCAGCTTATTTGGCAAATTTTTTAGGACTTGGTGCAAGCTTTACAAACGGTGTTTCTTTGGCGGGTATGGGATTAAGTGGTGCAAGTAATGCTTTATCTCTTGGTTTTGGTGGGGGCTTGGGCTATATAGGTGGCACTTTAGCTAATGCAGCAATGGGCGGACTTCTAGGTTATGGCATAGGAAGCTTAGGAGATTGGCTTTTTAAGGCTGATACTCACGCAGGAACAGGTGGTGCGATAGGTGGTGCATTAGGTAGTATTATAATGCCTGGCATTGGAACTATAGTAGGTGGGCTTTTAGGATCAGTCATTGGTGGTATTTTTGGAAAAACCAAAGTAACAGGAAGTGGCTTACAACTTTGGGAAAATATAAATTTTAGTGATTTTTTTACAAATTCTAATTTGCAAGGTTATGTAGACTATCAAAAGAAAGGATGGTTTAGTAAAAAAAGCTGGACAGAATATAATAATTTAAGTGATAAAAAAATCAAAGAAATCAATCGTGTTTTAGAAAATCAATACGCAACGCTTGTAAAATTAAATGCCAATTTAGATAAGTTTGAATTAGTAGCTGGAAAATACGCTAATAATTCTTTATTTGATACGGCTTTGCCTACTGCACTTTTAAAAAGCTTTTTAAATATCGATGATAAAAGCGAAATCGATGCACAAATTGTAGCAATACAAGAAAAGGCAAAAGCAAATAATATAAGCTATGCCCAGCAACTTTCTAATCAATTTGGTACTTTTATGCAAATGCAAACTAGCATTTTAAATCAAATTTATAAAAATGATCCAACAAAACAAGCAAAACTAGCTTATGATGATACTATGTATGCTTTAAAAACTGCGATGAGAAATGCCACAGGTGGATTTAGTCTTTTTGGATTAAGTGAAGAAAGCTTTAAAGATTTAGGACAACTTAGTGCCGAAGCACTTAATAAAGCTTTCAATGAGAGCTTAAGGCAAGATTTTAGCCCTGAGAATTTAGAAATTTGGCAACAATTAACACAAGCTTATACGCAAGCACAAGAACAAGTTAAAAATCTTTTAAATTCTATCATACAAAAAACACAAGAACTTATGCAAATCAATCAAAGCTTTTTAAGTGCTAATGGTATTTCAAGTAGTATTTTTGAAGTTAATCATCTAATGAATTCTTACGCAACCTTAATGAGCGGTTTAAAAGATGATTTAAATGATAGCGAAAAAGAAATGCTAAAGGATATTTTTAGTGCTAATGATAAGCTTTTAAGTTTAGGTTATGAGGGTTTAAATGAATTTTTAAGCACGGGTAATACTGAACTTAGAAAACAGCTTGTAGATATCATTACACAATTTAAACAAATAAGCGACAAACAAGGTGGTTTAATCTTTTCAAGCGAACATTTAAACAAACTCGCTGAGGTAGAAAAGCTTATTAATGCGTATGAGAATAAAGATGAAAACAAAGAAGCAGAACAAGTAAGGTTAAATGAAAATAATAAACTTTTAAGTAAATTAAATAGCGAACTTGGTATTTTAAGTTCTTTGGGTTCTTTTAGCACTAATTTAATCAATCAAAGCATAGCTACAAGCGAGAGCGTGGCGCTAAACTACGATAAAATTTTAAAACAAGCTAAAAATGATTTTAAAAATGGCAATCTTACAAGTTCAAGCTTTAGTGCCTTGCAAAACGCTGCAACGCAAAAAGCAAACGAGATCAAAAATCAAGCTTCAAGCTTTGCAGAGTATCAACTACAAATGCTTAAAATGGCAAATGAAATGAAAGATTTAGGTGGTGAGGCAGATTTAAATTCAATACAAGATAAAATAGAAGCCATTACAGAAGAAAATAAAAAATTACAAGAAAAGTTAGATCAAACTTTAAAAGACACTTCTAATATGACTTTAGAAGAGTTAAAAGAGTATAAAAAAACTCTCATTGCGCAAAGTGAAGCAGAAATTGCAAAAATGATCGAGTATTTAGGCGAAGAAAGCCCTATGGCTAAATATTTACAAGAAACGATTAAATCTATAAAAGATGGCGCCTCTCTTACAGAAACAACGCTTAAAAATTTAGAATATGCACTTTTGCAATATCAAAATAATCAGGCAAATATAGATAAAGATTTAAATAATGAGATTAAAAATCCTTACAAAAAAATGAAAGCTTTTGCAGATGGCGGGATAGTTACACGCCCTACAAATGCTTTAATTGGAGAGAATGGTTATCCTGAGGCTGTAATTCCTTTAAAAAATGGCAAAGGTTTAAAAATCGATGCAAGTGGAGTTTTTGAAAAAATAGGCATCGCTTTTGAAAAAGCTATTAATAAAGGTTTTAATTCTTTTGAAGAAAAACTAGACTTAATCGCTTCAAAAATTGACAATGTAGATAAAAGTGTAAAAAGAGCAAATATGGATTTAAGTATTTTAACTAAACAAACTAGAGAAATTGCAGAAAATATTTAATAAGGAAAGAAGATGACTATAATTAAACCTTTAGAATTTGAAGTTTTACAAAATTTAGCTAAAAAAGATGAAACGCCTTTATGGGATAAGGAAGTAAGTTATAAAAATAATGAAAAAGTGCAATTTAAAGGTTTTGTTTGGGTAAGCGCAAGTGATGAAGATACGCATGAAGAACCTGATGTGTATTTTGATAAATGGGTTAAATTTGCACCCATCAATGAAAATGCTTTTTTTGATGATGAATTAAATACTCAAACAAAATGTGATAAAGCTTGGAGTGTAAAATTGAAAGTAGATGGGGTATTTGATACTTTAGCATTTTTAAATTTAGATGTTTCAAAAATAAAGATAGAAACATTAGATGGCAAAATCATTTATGAAAAATCAATGTATTATAAAAAATCTAGCACTTGGTGGGAATATTTTTTTAGCAAATTTAAAGTCAATAAAGAAGATTTTGTGTTTTTACCTTATCCTATTAACTCAGAAATTTTAATAAGTTTTGAGCCTGCTAAAATAGGGTGTAATGTAGGACATATTTTAATAGGAAAAAAAGAATTTGCAGGTGTTACAATCTATCCTGCAAATAGCACTTATATAAATTACTCAAAAACTTCAACAAATGAATGGGGAGTAACAAATGTAGTAACTGGTAAGAAAGCAAAATACTTAGAATTTATAGTTGCTGTAGAAAAAAAAGACTTTGATTATTATGATGATTTAATAGCAGGACTTTATAATACTAAAGCCTTATTTATAGGAGATGAAAGCGAATTGGGCTTTAAAAAATTAACTACTTTTGGAATTTTAAAAGATTATTCTGCACCTTTAGAGGATCAAGATTATATGCAATATAAACTAAATATTCAAGGTTTGATTTAAAAAATAAAAAATATCTTCTAACACGCACTTTAACGCCTTAAAAATTTTCTAAAATCCTTATAAAACTTCAAAAAAGGATTTTAAAATGAGTTTTAAAAACATAAGAGCAGATACCGCAAGACTTAGAAGCGTTAGCGAAGAAAATATGTCTTTAAGCTTTGTCATGGTTTCAAATTCTAATGCTTGTTTGCGTTTTGATTGGGAGCTTGGGGACTATATAGAAGAGCTTGATGTAAAAGGTGCGAGATTTGAAAATCTTAAAACTCTTTTTAAAGATCATAAACCAAGCGTAGATAATGCTATCGCAAGAATTGAAAATATAAGAATTGAAAATAATGAGTTAGTTTGTGATTGTATCTTTGCCAAAGACGAAAAAAGCTTAGATATCTTTAAAAAATATCAAGATGGAATTTTAAGCGATGTGTCAATTGGTTATAGAGTTTTAAAGCAAGTTGTAGATAAAAAAAGTTCGCCTAAAAGGGTTCTAGTTACAGAGTTTGAAATTTTTGAACTCAGCGCTGTTTGGAAAGGTGCGGATAAAAACGCTAAAAAACGCTTTGAAGAAGATGAAGAAAAAAAGAAAATCAAAGCCTTAAGTGAAGCTAGAGAGCGAGAACTTAAACTTTTAGAAATATCAATTTAAACAAGGAGAAAAAACAATGCAAAAATTAAGACAAGAAATAGGAAATTTACACGAACAAATGGTGGCTTTATCAAATAAGGCTAAAAACGAGCAAAGAAGCTTTAGTGCTGAAGAAAACACAAAATACGAAGCTTTAATGCAAGATTTTGAAAGTAAAAGAAAAGAACTCTCAAGAGCTGAAGCAGAGCTAGAAAGAGAAAAATATTTAAATGAGGTTGTAAGCCCTGTTTTAGGACAAAATCCTAAAGGAGAGGATGAAGATTTAAATGAAGAAAATCATATGCGTTCTTTTGTGAATTATTTAAGAAATGGAAGCATTGACAATATTTTAAAAAGAAATGTTTTAAATGAAAGCACAGCAGAGCAAGGTGGGATTTTAGTCCCTACAACTTTGCAAAGTAAAATAAGAGAAAAATTAAATGATCTTAGTGTTATTAGAAAGATTGCTACAGTGCAAAAAAGCTCTAGCAATCAAATTATACCTGTTTTTGATGAGATGGGGGAATTTTCTTGGCTTGGCGAACAGGAAAGCTTTACTGAAGTTAGTGCTAAATTTAGTTCTTTAAGTATAGGTGCACATAAGCTTGGCGGTATTATTAAAATCAGCGAAGAACTCTTGAGTGACAACATTGCAAATCTTGAAAGTTTTATAGTGCGAAAAGCCGCTGAAAAGATTTCAAAAACAGAAGAATTAAGTTTTATTAATGGAGATGGAAATAAAAAACCAACAGGACTTAAAAATGCTAAAAAAGCGTTTACACTTGCTTCAAATCAAGGTATTACAAGCAATGATATCATAGATGCTTTTTTCAGTTTAGACAGTGCTTATCGTAAAAATGCCACTTGGCTTGTAGGAGATGAGTTTATGAAAGCTATTTATAAACTTACAGATAATGATAATCGCCCATTGTGGCTACCTGCTTTAAGTGCTAATGGCTATGACACAATTTTAGGTAAAAAGGTAGTTTATTGTTCTGGTGTTGATGGTTTTGGTGCAAGCAAAGTCCCTGCATTTTTTGGAGATTTTAGTTTTTATGAAATTTGGGATAGATCAAGTATGAGTTTTACAAGACTTAATGAGCTTTACTCTCAAAATGATTTAATAGGTATTAAAGTGCGTTTAAGACTTGATGCAAAGCTTATGGATAATTCGGCAGTTTGTAAAATTGTATGCCCTGCTTAAAGGATGGAAGATGAAAAAAGTAGTTTTCAAGTGTTGTTTAAGCGGTAATATTTTTTATAAAAAAGGTGATGAGGTTTTACTTGAAGATAGTGAAGCCTTAAGGCTCTTAGAAAAAGGCATTGTGGAAATCGTGGAACAAGAAGAACAAAAACAAAATACTGATGAAAAATCAAATACAGATAAAAAGCCACAAGAAGATCAAGAAATGCAAGAAAAGCCACAAAAACAAAACGAAAAAGAAGATAAAAAAGGTAAAAAATGAGATTAAAGGCATTAAAAGATAGCGAAAGAGAACTCATAGATATTCAAGAATTAAGAGATTTTTTAAGAATTGATAGCGATGTTTTTGATGCAAATTTAAAACAATTTTTAAAAGCTGGAATGAATGAATTTGAAACAAGAACCAATCGCATTTTAGCTTTAAATGATTATGAAGTTGAATTTTTTAATGAAAGGGTGATTTTAGCTCCTTTTAATGCTTTAAAAAATGCAAATTTTAAAGCCGAGTTTAAAACAAATGGTGGTGTGCTTTATGCAATAGGTTGTGGGAATATGATTGTAAATTTAGGTTTTGAAGAATTGCCACAAGACATAAAATTGTGGCTTAAAAATTATGTTTTAATGGCTTTTGATGGTGTGAGTATGCCTAAAATTTCAAGTGCTTTAATCACTCGCTACAAAATAGCTTATTTTTAAAAGGCAATGGCAATGAAAGCAAATGGATTTAAGCATAGAGTTAAAATTTACAAAAAAGAACAAAGCAAAAATGAGTTTTTAGAAAGCGATTTTACGCAAGATTTACTTTTTAAAGAAGTTTATGCAAGTTGTAAAAATCTAAGTGCGGATGTTAAAGAGTTAAATAGTGGCTTGTCTTTAGTCGCTACGCATGAATTTGAGCTTAGATTTTTAGAGCTTGATTTTTCTTATTTTCTAGTTTTTAGAGATGAAAAATATGAGATTGTAAGCTTGGAAGATGAAAGCCAAAACAAGAAATTTTTAAAAATAAAAGCAAGGAAATTTCAATGAATAAAATATCTTTCATTAATACTTTACCTAAAGCACCTGATATGGCTAATCCTGTTGATTTTGACAAGGATGCTAATAACTTTGTTAATGCACTTGTTCCTTTTTCAAAAGAGATTAATGATTTTATTAAAGATATAAATATATTAAGTGCTTCCTTGATAGAGCTAAACTCTAATATGATCTCTTATACTAATTTGGCTTTAGAGCAAATTGACAGTAAAACAAATATAAATATCTTAAAAATAGAAAATTTTTGCAAAGATTTTCAAAATGTTTTAGAGCAAAAAGCTAAAGAAAGATTAAAAGAATTTACCGATGAATGCCTAACCATAGTTGAAAACAAAGGCTATGAGATGATAGAAAGATTAAATGATAATGGCGTTGGAGCTGATTATATCGCTATTTCTCAATCTTTGGCTCATAGCTTAAGCTTAGAACGCTTTATTATGGAAAGAGGTTTTATTAAACTAAGAAAAGAAGAAGCCCTAAATTTAGATGATGTGAATTTGAGTTTAGAAGAACAAAGAAGAGATATAAACCTTGCTCAAAAAGCTTTAGAAAATATCACAAACATACTCTCTTCACAAAACGAAATTAATTTAACTTTAAAAGGAGAAAACAATGCTTGATAACTCAAAAATAAGAAGCACAGAACTTTATGCTACGCTAAGTCAAGCTACTAAGGATGTTACAGCCATAAGAGAGTGGCTTTATGCTTCAAAAGATAGGATTGATGAGCACATTTTAGAAAATTTAAATGCTTTTGATGAAAAAGTAAAAGAAGCTTTACAAAACTATGAAAACTTAAGCGATGAAAAACTTAATATGCTAAAAGAACTTTATAAAAAAGTGGTTTATCCTTTTGATTATGTAAGTGATGAAGAACCTACAATGCCCAATGTGAATGAAACTTGGTTTAAAACTGATGAGGCTAAAATCTTTAAATTTATTAAAAATCCACAAATCACTTTCTTACAAAAAGAAAGACCTAAAGAAAGAAAAATTAATGATATTTGGTTTAAGCCTATGGATGATGTTAATTTACAAGTAGGCGAATTTTATCTTTGTGAAAAAGTGTTAAAGAATGAAGCTTGGATAAACCCATCCTTGCCTGAGAATTTAGAACCTGCATTTAATCAAGAAGAAGCTCCACAAAATGCAACGCTTGGCGATATTTGGAAAAAAGGGGATGAATATTTTGTTTATATTAAAACCACAAGTGGCAATTCTTGGACTAGCCCTGAAAACCCAAGCGAATATACACCTACTTATGAAAGCGAAGAAGAACCAAGTGAGGCAAAACTTGGCGAAATTTGGAAAAAAGGAAATGAGTATTTAATCTATGCAAGAGTGACTAACGATACAGCTTGGATTTTAAAGTCTGATCTAGGGCTTGATGCTTTTATTTGGTTTAATGATATGAATAATATTTCTTATAAATTAGATTTCATAATGGAATTAATTGATTATACCATTTCTCAAAATAATCAAAGAAAAGAAAGTATTATAAATGCTACTAAAGAAATTGATAAACTTAATGCTGATATTAAAGATTTAAAAGAACAAATTTCACAAAAGCAAGAACAAGAAGAAGACGCAACGCAATTAGAAGAGCTAAAAGAACAAAAACAAAACGAACTTGTGCAAAAACAAAACGAACTTGAAAATTTGACAAAAAACCATCTTTTAGTCAATCGTGGTTTTTTAGATAATATAGTTAAACAATTAGATGTTAGAAATGAAATTAAAAATTACCTTTTAAAAAATGATTTTAATCAAGAAATAGCTAAATATATTACTTTAGCTACTAATCAAACCATTACAGGAGCTAAAGACTTTACCAAACTACCTACAAGCTCGACAAAAGCTACAAAAGATAATGAACTTGTAAATTTAGCGACTTTAAAAGAACAAGTGTCTTTGCTCGATGGTAGTGGGCTTTCTTTGAAAAATGCAGAACTTTTAGCATTGATAGGGTTTAATACCTATCTTGATGGAACTTCTTTACTTAAATCTCATTCTATGTCTAATAATGTGATATACACAAATACAACAGGAGAAAAAACACCTATTGCAATAAAAATTCAACAAATCGATAATGTAACCAGTCAAGCTAGTATTAGTATATACATAAATAATTCTTTAATAAAAAAAATAAATGCTATACAATACACTAATTCAACAAATAAATATATTCCATTAACACATTATGAAGGCATCTTGAAACCAAATGACACATATAAAATAGAATTGTTTAATATTGCTATGGATAAGCCAAATATTGAGGCAACAATTTTAAATGTCAAATAAGGAGAAAAAATGAAATATTTTATAGACAAAAACGATAATAATCAAATTTATGCTTATGAGGATGAAGTGAGCGATGAGCAAATTAAAACAGGTTTAACACCTATTAGCGAAGAAGAGTTTAATGCTTTAACAAGTCCTCCTAAAAGCGAAGAAGAGCTTTTAAACGAGGCAAAAGAGTTAAAAATCAACGAGATTAATACAAAAAAAGAAAATATTTTAAATGGTGGATTTTCTTTTAAAGGTAAAATCTATCAAAGTTCTAATGAAGATCAGTTAAGAATTAATGGAGCAGTAACCAATGCTCTTGTTAATCCTAATTTAATTCCTTATATTGATTGGATTGCGCTTGATAATTCAACTACAAGATTTAGCGTAGATGAGTTTAAACTCTTTGCAAGTAGCATGGCTTATTTTGTGCAAGAAACTATTTTTAAAGCAAGTGCTTTAAAAGAAAAAGCTAGAAATGCACAAAGCAAAGAAGAACTTGATTTAATTGTTTGGGAGAGTGAAAAATGAATAACTTAGAAAACAACACTAATGTTATTTTATTTGCAGGCAGTGCTATATTAGCTTTTTTTTATCAATTTTTAGCGTATTTTAAAATAGAAACAGCTCAAGTTATTGTTTTGCTCATTGTTTTTAGCTTTTCAGGTATAGCCTCTATGATTAAAACTTTAGCTCTAAGAAAAAATTTTAGAAATTTTTTAATCACAGATATTTTAAGTAAAACTTTAATGTTTTTTGTGCCTTTTATCTTAGCTATTATGGCTAAGCAAATCAGTGTTTTTTACTATCTTGTGGATTATTCTTTTAGCTTTTTAACCATAGGTGAGTTTTTAGCATTTTTAATCAGTGTCCAAAGCATTAGGAAAAAAGAAGATATTAAAGAAATGGACTTTTATAATCTTTTTATAGAAAAATTTAAAAATATAGCAAACAAATATTTAAAATTAGAAGGCGATAAAAATGAAAAATGAATTAAAAAGGGTTTGTGTAAAACCTTATGATAAAGATAGATTTGAAGTGATACAAGACTATGAGTTTATTTTACCAAATTACAAAGGCATTGTACCACAAGGTTTTAAAACTGATGGAGCGAGTATTCCACGTATTTTTTGGAGTATTTATCCACCTTTTAAAAGTGAGTATTTTAGTGCTTGTG
This sequence comes from Campylobacter sp. BCW_4338, assembly GCF_001763255.1. Lineage (NCBI taxonomy): Bacteria > Pseudomonadati > Campylobacterota > Epsilonproteobacteria > Campylobacterales > Campylobacteraceae > Campylobacter > Campylobacter sp. BCW_4338. The sequence continues at coordinate 474 of NZ_MJYJ01000009.1, read as the reverse complement.
TAGTGCATGATTTTTTATGTGAAAAAGCAAAATCAAGAAAAGATTACAAACTTGCTGATCTTGTTTTAAAAGAAGCAATGCAAGCTTTAGAAATAAATAAATTTAAGATTTTTGTTTTTTATTGCTCTTGTAATTTATTTCATCAGATCAAATGTTTAATAAAGGGGATAAGATGAGCGTGGATTTAAGAGAAATTGCCATAAAAACAGAAGAAATCAATAAAGATTTTAGTGAAGCTTTAGAAATTTTAAAAGAACTTTTTAAAAATGGAGTAAAACCAAGCGATGAAAGTATTAAAAATGCTATAAATGAAGTTTTAACAAGTTTTAACTTTATAAAACAAAGTGAATTAAAAGAAAAACTAGAAGCTTTACTAGAAGAGCTTGACATCAATGCAAATATCAATGAAGAGAGTTTAAAAGAAGTTGTATTAAAAGTTGTTTTAGAAAATCAAGAAAGTTTAAAAGGTGATAA
>NZ_MJYJ01000008.1:0-2498 GCF_001763255.1 Campylobacter sp. BCW_4338 | reverse complement strand
GGGCTTAATGTTAGTAGTTCTTGCGGAATTCTTACTTTTTGAATTTCTATTTTGGTTACTACTTGTTGAGTTTGCATCCCACAACCTATCAACGACATTGTTAAAAAGCTTGGTAATATTATTTTCATTGCTTTTATAAATGTATTCTTTAACATATTCTATCCTTTCTTTAACTTCGTTTTTTTGATTGTTTGCTTCATTGATTGCTTTTAATTCTGCTTTATGAATTTGCGTAAGTTCTTTTAGCCTTGCTTCGTTGTTTTTATTAATCTCTAAAGCTAAGGCTAAATCATTTTGACTTTTTTCTAATTTTACCTTTGTGCTATCAAGTCTTAGATAAAAATATCCTGTTAAGATTGCCATTAAAGCTAAGGCTATATAAAGCTTTGCATTTCCAAATAAAAGATTTATCATATTTGTTTTAGAAGTTTAAGTAAGGTTTTTGTATAATACCCCTAAGGGTTAGCCGTAGGTCTGACCCCCTATGGCTAAATTTTACCCGTGAAAGTGGGTGATTTTTTATGATTACATATCACCAAATAATCGTTATAATTATACTCTTATGTATAATTATTGTCAAGGCTTATTAGTCTTGTCCCCTTTTTAGGGGATTATTTGGTAACCTACTTAAATTTCTTTCTCCTTTCTATGCTAACTCATTTGTTATTTCTAATTTAATGTCTTCAAGATTTTTACCATACATCAAATCATAAAATTCTTTGCAAGCTTGTCTGCTTTGACCGACACTTTCATTATTATTATCTTTGGTAAGTCCCAGTAAGATACAACCTTGTGTGTCTTTATCAGTGTTTCCCCAGTGTATTAAAATTGCACGACTTGCTGGAACTTCATCATTATAAACATTTATCATTGTATCATCATCTTTTTTTGTAATACTTCTTAAAGTATTTTCAAATCGTGAAGGACTATGTCTTTTTAAATTATAATTTCCTTCAGGTATTCTTAAATCTTTACCACTTTCTAAACCCTCTTTGTCTTCTTCTAAAGAAAAACATTCAAAAAGAATATTATCATCATCATTTAAAACCTTAAATTTACCAATAACACAAGTATTAGCTATGTATCTTCTAATAATTTTTATTTTCATTATAATCCTTTGTTTAATTTCCTAATGCTATAAGCTTATTTTCTATTTGTCTAAATCTTTGTTCTAAATTGTCTCTAAACTCATCATAGATAAGTTTATTTTCTTGAATGTTAAAACTTATAGTAAGATCTGTATCTATTTCTTTACCATTTGGATTTAAAGAGTTAATTTCTTTAATTAGCACATCATCTATATAAATTTTAATATTTAGATTTTCACTAAAGAAAGATCCACCCACTCCTTTTCCCCATGGGGTGAATTTAAATTCTTTTATAGGTTTTGAAAGTTCACATTCTATAGTATAAAAAGGATTCTCTAATCCATCATTAGCTAAAAACACACTAATATTTTTTTCATCATACTCTCTAAAAGCATAGTATGGAGTATAGCGATTTCCATATTGATAAGCCCCATTTGAGGTAATTTTTACTTTTGCAAAAGAACTTAAACTCTCAGTATTAGCACTCTCTAAACTAAACTCAGCAGGTAAAGTACTAGCATGTTCATTTGCTGCTTTATTTAAAGTTTCATTTTCTATATTTGCTAATAAAAGATTATTATTAGAGTTATCTAAAAATTCTAAGCTATTAATTTTTAAATAATCATCATCTCCAACTAACTTAATTCCAAGTCTTGAAAGAGCTAAGGTTTTTAAAGGATAGGCAGAACTTGCTTGAATGGTTTTAAACTCTACTTTGAGTTTTTTACCATTAATAATTTGTAATTCTTTTAAATCAGAGTTTACATCCTTGCCTTTGTCTCCCTTGTCACCTTTATCTCCTTTTTCACCCTTTAATGAGGCTAAAAACTCATCTTCACTTTTATTTTCATTTCCAACTTGCTTTTTCCAAATCTCATAAGCATTTAACCCGTTTTCACCCTTATCACCTTTTAAACTTTCTTGATTTTCTAAAACAACTTTTAATACAACTTCTTTTAAACTCTCTTCATTGATATTTGCATTGATGTCAAGCTCTTCTAGTAAAGCTTCTAGTTTTTCTTTTAATTCACTTTGTTTTATAAAGTTAAAACTTGTTAAAACTTCATTTATAGCATTTTTAATACTTTCATCGCTTGGTTTTACTCCATTTTTAAAAAGTTCTTTTAAAATTTCTAAAGCTTCACTAAAATCTTTATTGATTTCTTCTGTTTTTATGGCAATTTCTCTTAAATCCACGCTCATCTTATCCCCTTTATTAAACATTTGATCTGATGAAATAAATTACAAGAGCAATAAAAAACAAAAATCTTAAATTTATTTATTTCTAAAGCTTGCATTGCTTCTTTTAAAACAAGATCAGCAAGTTTGTAATCTTTTCTTGATTTTGCTTTTTCACATAAAAAATCATGCACTACACAAGCACTAAAATACTCACTTTTAAAAGGTGGA
>NZ_MJYJ01000007.1:0-946 GCF_001763255.1 Campylobacter sp. BCW_4338 | reverse complement strand
AGTAGTAGAGATTAAAGATCTAAAGGTTGCACCTGATATGGAAGCATTAAGATTAAAATCTGTAGTAAGCTTTCCTGTTAATGGATCATAGCTTAAAGATATTTCTCCACCTCCATTGGTTCCTATATTGCCAATATTGCCTTGATTAACACCTGAGATGATATTGTTTATATTATCAAGTTGTCCTAGATCGAGATTACCCTCATCTATAGTGATTTTATCAGCACTTACATTTCCATTTCCACCTACAATTATAGTGTCTAATTTACCTGTATCTTTATCTGTAGTAACAAGCCAATCTTCTATGACTATGCTACCAGATCCGCTATTAGTTAAATGATTGCCACTATTATCTTTATCTATGGTTCCTTGGTTATTAACAAAGATGGTTCCACCACCTTCATTTTTAATACCACTTGTAATAGTCGCATCAGAATCATTTTTTAAACTTAAATTATTATTACTTCTATTGAAGATATTACCATAAATAATTCCATTGTCAGTATTTAAAATACCACTTCCTTTTGCAGAAGCAATAAGACCTTCATTTTCAATAGTGATTCCGTATTCTTGTTTTTCTTGTCCTTCTTTTCCAATGGTTCCAGTATTTATAATACCCCCATTACCACCTTGGATAGTTCCAGATACATTGATGCTAGTATTTACTTGCTTACCGCCACCTATATAAATACCTGCATTACCACCTTCTAATCTACCCCCTGCTTTAACTTCAATGCCTTCACCCTCAATACCATTTTTACTTCCATCTATATGGATTGCATCATTGCCTGCTTTAATAACACCACCTTCTTCTATAGTGATTTTACCAATATTAACGGGCTTTTTATTTGTATCAAATGCATAAAAAGTTATACCATTGTTGCCTGCTTCTATAGTTCCTTTATTTGTAAGGGTTTCTATCTTGTTGCCATCACCTATGAAGATA
>NZ_MJYJ01000006.1:0-2615 GCF_001763255.1 Campylobacter sp. BCW_4338 | reverse complement strand
TTGAAAATAAAGAAAATAGAGAAAAACTCATAAAAACCCTAATAATACACTTAAATTCTTATTTAGAGGCTGAAAGTAATCTACAAAAAATCAAGATTTTAGTCAAAATATATCAAAATTTACAAAAATGTAGCCGAACTCCTGTTCTTATTGACATAGAAGAACTTGAATTTAACAAAGAAGACATTTTCGAAGAATTATTTTATGCTTTAGGCGGTTTAGGAGGTATGTATTCCGTAGAAATAATACAATCAAGAATTGCAAATTTCATCAAAATACTTGGCGGAGAACCTAAACTTTTATTAGAACAATTTTAAACACATAGACTTCTTCTTGAAGTCTATGCAAATACTCAATTTTAGAAAAATTAATTATTCAATAACGCAGCTTTTATTGTATCATTTGTTGCTTTGGCATATATAGCAGTAGTATTTAGTTTTGCATGTCTTAGAATTCCACAAGGTTTGTTCCTTTGGCTGTTAATCTCATGGCTAAAGTGTGTCTAAGCAAATGAAGTCCTTTTTTGCTGATCAAAGCTTTAGCGTAAATATTATTTACAATCAAAAAAGCATTGCTTCTATTTAAATGTTTTCCTGTGCTAGTTTGCATTATGTAATCACTATCTTGGATATTTTCTTTAAAATATTCAAGCTCATCATCTACTTCTTCTTTTTTAATAAATGCAAATTGTTCTTTACCGCCCTTGCCTATTATGGATATTTTTAATATTTCATCATCAACCTCTTCAAAATCACAAAGTTTTACATTTAAAGCTTCAGAAATTCTAAGTCCTCCATAAAGCATAAGTTTTTTCTAAAACTATTGTAAACTTCTTTTTTTGCTTTTTCTTTCTCTAAAACATTATTTAGCCTTATAATTTCATTTTCATTAAGATAATTTAATTTTCTTCTGATTTTTCTGTTCTAAATCTAATTTTCTTCATATCAAAGGAAAAAACAAACAAATCATCATTATTATCGCTTATAAAAGAAAAAAAGCTAGTTAATACTCTCAAATAAGTTATTTTTGTTTTTTTGATAGTTTATTGCCATTTTTTCTAAATAATTAATAAAATTGACTAAAAAAGTCGTTTTTATATCGTTTATTTGCATTTCATCTTGATATTCTAATAAATATTCTACAAATTCTAGTAAAATACGCCTATAAAGTAAAAAAGTATTATTTGAATAGGATAATGCTTGAATATGTTTCAAATAAGCTTCTATCCAACGCTCTAAATCTTCGCTTATTGTAGTATTTTTAAGTTTCATTTTATTTATATCCTTTTTTTATAACATAATAATATATTATGTTATATTTATTTGCTTGTGTTAATACCAAAATATATATTTTAATAGGCTTATTTTGAAATAAGATTATGTTATATATTTTAAATTATACCATAAAAATATTTATATTTTTGCATTATTTGTCTATTTATACAATTTTTTATTAAAATTATGGTATAATTTATTTATTTTAACAAATAAAGGATAAAAATGGAAAAAAATACAATAAATAATGAAAATATTCAAAAAAATGAAATATTAATTCCAAAAAGAGTTTTATTTGATGAAAAAACATTAAAAATGATAGAAATGATGATTCCTACTTACAAAGATGAAATTTCTAATGCAAATAAAGAAAATGAGAAAATTAATCAAATGATTAAGCTTGCTATAGAAAAAATGTTTAAAAATGATTTTTTGAATAAAATAAATAATTTTTAATTAGGTTTTTTTATGAATAATGTTTTGTTGCACAGAATAACTGAGAAAGGAAACATTCGCTATTATAGCATAGAAATTATTGCCACTTTATTTGAGGAATATATGGTTGAGAGAGTTTACGGAAATGTGCGTTTTAAAAGTTGCACAGGAAGAAAAAATAATGTATTTCCAAGTTTTAATGAGGCACAAATTTTTTTGAGAAGTTAAAGAAACAAAAAATGAAAAAAGGGTATGCGTAAGTTTTTGCTCAAAAAATAAGAAAAAAACATTGATAAAATAGGCTTTTGAGATAAGCTTTTAGCTAAACTCTCAAAAACAGGTAAAAAATCCTTATCAAATCCGCTAATTTCAATTTTTATAGCCATTTATATCCTTTCTTATATAATTTTTATTTTTATTATACCATAAAGGGTTTTGTTGTAAAATTGGAAAAAACTTTTTTTATATATAAAATTACATAAATAAGACAATCAAAATACAATATAAAAGATTAAAGAATAGTAAAAACGGTTTTTTAAAAAAACTAATATAAATATATGGCTAATTATATAATTAATCCTCCTCTAAGCCATCATTAATTCCTGCTTCTGCAAGTTCAAGCTGTTCTTTTTGATACACTTTATCATCTTTAAAGGCTTCAAAACTTTTTTCCCATAAAACCTTTCTTTGCTCTATATATTCTTGATCTTTACACATATTAATCCTTTTTATTTATCAGGTTTAAAACCACTATCTAAAATTATTTTTGTCATTGCACCTTTAAGTTTATCAAAACGATTTAAAGCTTGCATATTACTAACTCTAAGCAATCTTATTTTATCATCTTTTTTATAAAACACTTTAAAAACTTCATCACTTTGTTTGTGTTTTACCATATCATCTAAA
>NZ_MJYJ01000005.1:0-1845 GCF_001763255.1 Campylobacter sp. BCW_4338 | reverse complement strand
GCTTTTAGCTAAACTCTCAAAAACAGGTAAAAAATCCTTATCAAATCCGCTAATTTCAATTTTTATAGCCATTTATATCCTTTCTTATATAATTTTTATTTTTATTATACCATAAAGGGTTTTGTTGTAAAATTGGAAAAAACTTTTTTTATATATAAAATTACATAAATAAGACAATCAAAATACAATATAAAAGATTAAAGAATAGTAAAAACGGTTTTTTAAAAAAACTAATATAAATATATGGCTAATTATATAATTAATCCTCCTCTAAGCCATCATTAATTCCTGCTTCTGCAAGTTCAAGCTGTTCTTTTTGATACACTTTATCATCTTTAAAGGCTTCAAAACTTTTTTCCCATAAAACCTTTCTTTGCTCTATATATTCTTGATCTTTACACATATTAATCCTTTTTATTTATCAGGTTTAAAACCACTATCTAAAATTATTTTTGTCATTGCACCTTTAAGTTTATCAAAACGATTTAAAGCTTGCATATTACTAACTCTAAGCAATCTTATTTTATCATCTTTTTTATAAAACACTTTAAAAACTTCATCACTTTGTTTGTGTTTTACCATATCATCTAAAGTAGGACTATCTATGAATTCATATTCTTTGGTAAAATCTTCATTTAAAACATCGAATAAATCTTGAGAAATAACCATTAGGATTAACTGGATCATAAGTATAAGAACTTACTACACATTCTCTCATAGCTTTTTGTATTTCTTCTTGGGATAATTTTTTCATAGTGTTTTTCTTTTTTCTTTCTATTATGATATAAATGACTTAATATGTAGTTATGGATTTTTATAAACTTGATTAATTTAACTTCAATTATTAAAACAACTCGCTATGAGAACCTATATTAATACATGTTAAAATAAGTTTATCATCTTGTTTTTGATAAATTAAGAGCAAATCAGGTTTTACATGACACTCTCTAAGCTCTTTAAATTCACCTTTTAGTTTATGATCTTTGTATTTTCTTTCAAGAGTTTCATTGTTAGATAAGCGATAGACTATTTCATCTACTAAGTCTTTTTCTTTTAGCGTTAGCTTCTTATAGTTTTTCTTGTATTCTTTTAAAACTCTAATTTCATATTTCACGCATAGCCTTTTTATACTCATCAAAGTTTTTAAAAGTTTCATGCTCTCCATTTTTCATTTCTTCTAAAGCCTTTTTCATAGAACTTTGTTTTTTCTCTTCTGGAGTATCACATTCTAACAAACAATAAGTAGCTTTTAGGCTTTTAGCTAAACTCTCAAAAACAGGTAAAAAATCCTTATCAAATCCGCTAATTTCAATTTTTATAGCCATTTATATCCTTTCTTATATAATTTTTATTTTTATTATACCATAAAGGGTTTTGTTGTAAAATTGGAAAAAACTTTTTTTATATATAAAATTACATAAATAAGACAATCAAAATACAATATAAAAGATTAAAGAATAGTAAAAACGGTTTTTTAAAAAAACTAATATAAATATATGGCTAATTATATAATTAATCCTCCTCTAAGCCATCATTAATTCCTGCTTCTGCAAGTTCAAGCTGTTCTTTTTGATACACTTTATCATCTTTAAAGGCTTCAAAACTTTTTTCCCATAAAACCTTTCTTTGCTCTATATATTCTTGATCTTTACACATATTAATCCTTTTTATTTATCAGGTTTAAAACCACTATCTAAAATTATTTTTGTCATTGCACCTTTAAGTTTATCAAAACGATTTAAAGCTTGCATATTACTAACTCTAAGCAATCTTATTTTATCATCTTTTTTATAAAACACTTTAAAAACTTCATCACTTTGTTTGTGTTTTACCATATCATCTAAA
>NZ_MJYJ01000004.1:0-1027 GCF_001763255.1 Campylobacter sp. BCW_4338 | reverse complement strand
ATCTCCTATCCCTTGCCATCTTATCCTATCATACTTAATCTTAGCAAGAGGACTAGCTTGTATTTTAGCTAAAGCAAATTTAATCTTATTGCCTTTAGGTATAGAAAGTACAGGATAGCCTTTATTACTTACTCCTATTAAGCCCATTTGATAAACGGAATATTTATTATTGATTTTATGCTTTGAATAAGTATAAGGAAATACCAAAGCAACTTTAGTACAAGGTCCTCCAGCTACTGGAGGATTTAAACATCCACTTATACTAGCTCCTTGTATTTCATTATTAAGCATAATAGGAACATTGTCTGATTTTATTCTTTTAGCTTTTTTTGCTTTTAACTTAACTCTACCTCCATGTAAGCATACTAAAGTATTATCTTCTAATATAGGATGCATACAAGAAGTATCAAGAGTTACATTAATATCTTCTATTCTAGGAATAGTTATCTTTCTTTTTCTAGCCATGAAAAGCCTTGTGGGTTTTAAACCCACTAAGATTAAATCAAATCATAAGGAAAACATTTACACAAAACTGATTCTATTTTGTTTAATCATTCTGGCACGATTGATAAGAGCATAAAGGGCTATATCTTCATCATTTAACATTCTTTCAAATGTTTTACTGTACCTATCCCCATCAAATTCAATACTTTTCCATTCTATAAGCTCTGCTTTAGCATTAGTGATAAAAGAAATGTATTTATCTCTTTGTTTATCATGTTTGATACCTGTACATAAAGGTTTAAGTGCTTCATCATACCAAATCACTTCTAGATTTTCTTCTTGGATGATTCTTAGTGCTACTTCTTTTCTATTTTGCATTGAATAGTCTTCATTTACGCTAAAATATTTTTGTTTATAATTCATCTGCAACATTTTATCAATAGCTTCTTTTTCACTATCAAAAGAATACTCAAATTCAACACCGCCCCTTTCTCCAATATAAACAGCTTCATATTTATTGTTATTAGGATTAAACCAAATTGTAAAATGATATTCTCCTGCTGTATAATCATAATCACGCCAA
>NZ_MJYJ01000003.1:0-53691 GCF_001763255.1 Campylobacter sp. BCW_4338 | reverse complement strand
AGTTTAATTAGTTTTTACTCTCCTACTTGTTAAAAATTTCATCCTAATAATTTTAAAATTATTGGGATGGATGTTTTTAAGGTTGTTAAACTCTTTTTAGATTGCAATCATTCTTTTAAAGTATTTTAAAAACTCAGCTAAGATTAACAATAAATCATTTTAAATCATTTTAAGACGATTAAAAAGAAGTGAAGAGGATTGAAGATTAATACATTTGGTTGCGAAGGGGAGATTTGAACTCCCGACCTTCGGGTTATGAGCCCGACGAGCTAACCACTGCTCTACTTCGCGGCATATAAGATATTTGAAATATAAAATAAGAAGTGGATGGGGTAAAGGGATTCGAACCCCTGAATGACAGGACCAAAACCTGTTGCCTTACCGCTTGGCGATACCCCAATAAATATTTTTTTAAAAATGTGATTATAATGAATTTTAATTTATTTGTCAAGCAATTTAAGTTATAATTTTAAAAATTTTAAGGAAATAAAGATGAAATTTGTTAGCATAGAACAAGCGATTAAGGATTTGCAAGCAGGAAAAATGCTTGTTATGGTAGATGCAGAAGATAGAGAAAATGAAGGTGATTTAATCTTTCCTGCGCAATTTAGCACCCAAGAAAAAGTAAATTTCATGATAAAAGAAGCTCGTGGTGTGGTTTGTGTAGCCTTAGATGAAGCTTTAGCAAAAAAATTTGAACTTCCTTTAATGGTTCCTAAAAATACTTCAAACCACGAAACTGCTTTTACTATAACCGTAGATGCAAAAGATGCTACAACGGGAGTTAGCGCCTATGAAAGAAATATGACTATACAAATTTTTGCCGATGATAATGCTAAAGCGAGTGATTTTGTAAGACCAGGGCATATCAATCCTTTAATCGCAAAAAAAGGTGGGGTTTTAGAACGCACAGGTCATACAGAAGGCACGGTTGATCTTTGTAAATTAGCAGGATTAAAAGGTGCTTGTGTGATTTGTGAAATTGTAAAAGATAATGGAGATATGGCAAGAAGAGAAGATCTAGAAATTTTTTGCCAAAAACATGATTTAAATATGATAGCCGTAAGCGATCTTATAGAATATCGCCTAAAACATGAAAGCCTTATTAAGCTTGAAGAAAAAAGTCAAAGTGTTTTAGCAGGTTTTAAAGCAGAAAAATTTATCTTTAGCGATCATAATCAAACCCAACACATAGCTTTTTGCTTTAAAGATATCAAAAAATGCGAAAATGTTAAATTTCATATCAGTGGTAGTGATTTTGAGCTTTTAACTTCAGATAAATTTTCAAAACTTTTAGAGCAAATCAAATTTCTTAGTGAAAATGGTGGCGTTATAGTTTTCATGCAAGGAGAAAAATCCAGTACTACTCAATACAAAAACTATGGTATAGGAGCACAGATTTTAAGATATTTTGGTATAGAAGAAATTAAACTTTTATCTCAAAGTTGTGATAAAGACTATATAGGCTTAGAAGGTTTTGGTTTAAATCTTAAAGCTTGTAATTTTAACTAAAAAGGAAAAAAATGACTTTAAAAGAACAAATTTTAAACGATATCAAAGAGGCAATGAAACAAAAAGATGATTTTAAAAGAGATAGTTTAAGAACTCTAAATGCAGCTTTTAAGCAAATAGAAGTGGATGAAAGAATAGAATTAGATAATGAAAGAATTTATAAAATCATTGCAAGTGAAATCAAAAAACGCAAAGACGCAATCGAACTTTATCTTAAGGCAAATCGTGAAGATTTAGCACAAAAAGAACAAAATGAAATAAGTCTTTTTGAAATTTATCTGCCTAAACAACTAAGTGATGAGGAGTTAACTTTAGCCTTAAAACAACTTATAGAAGAATTGGGCGTAAGTTCACTAAAAGAACAAGGTTTGGTGATGAAAGAAGCTAAAATAAAATTAGGTGCGAGTGTTGATGGTAAAAGACTTAATTTAGCACTTAAAGAGCTTTTACAATAATTTTTTGGAGTGTTATTATGAAAGAGTTAAGCGGTTCAGCAATGATTTGCGAGGCTTTAAAAGAAGAAAATGTTAAAATTGTTTTTGGCTATCCTGGAGGCGCTGCGCTTAATATTTATGATGAAATTTACAATCAAAAGTATTTTAAACATATTTTAGTGCGTCATGAACAAGCGGCTTTGCATGCTGCTGATGCTTACGCAAGAATGAGCGGAGAAGTTGGCGTGGCTATAGTTACAAGCGGACCAGGTTTTACAAATACTATTACAGGCCTAGCTACGGCTTATAGTGATTCTATCCCTTTAATATTGATTTCAGGGCAGGTGGCAAATTCTCTTATTGGCACAGATGCTTTTCAAGAAATTGATGCAGTAGGTATTTCAAGACCTTGTGTGAAGCATAATTATTTAGTTACTTGTATAGAAGAATTTCCACGCATTTTAAAAGAGGCTTTTTATATAGCAAGGAGTGGTAGACCTGGGCCTGTGCATATAGATGTGCCAAAAGATGTAAGTGCAACTTTGGGACTTTGGGAATATCCTAAAGAAATTTCTATGAAAACTTATAAGCCTGTTTATAAGGGTAACTCAAAGCAAATTAAAAAATTTGCAGAGCTTTTAAAAGAAGCAAAAAGACCTTTATTTTACTTGGGTGGAGGTTGTATCAGTTCTAATGCAAGTGAGCAAATCAGAGAGCTTGTAAAATTTACAAAAATTCCAGCAGTTGAAACCTTGATGGCGCTTGGAACTTTAAGAAGTGATGATGTTTTTAATCTCAAAATGGCAGGCATGCATGGAAGCTATGCTGCTAATATGGCTTTAAGTGAGTGTGATTTGCTTGTGAGTGTAGGAGCGAGATTTGATGATAGGATTACAGGAAAAACAAGTGAATTTGCCAAACATGCGACTATAGTTCATGTTGATATTGATCCTAGTTCTATTTCAAAGATTATCAATGCGCATTATCCTATAGTAGGAGATATTAAAGAAGTTCTTAAAGAGCTTTTAGAAGAGCTTAAAAAGGAAAATTTCAACACAACTTTTAAAGAATGGCACGAAACTTTAAAGCGTTATAATGAACTTTATCCGCTTTCTTATGAAGATAGCAATGAGATTTTAAAACCGCAATGGGTGATTGAAGAATGTGCGAAAATGGCTCCAGATGCAAGGATTATTACCGATGTGGGTCAGCATCAAATGTGGGTAGCGCAGTTTTATCCTTTTAATTATCCAAGACAGCTTGCAACAAGTGGAGGACAAGGAACTATGGGATATTCTTTACCTGCTGCTTTGGGTGCAAAGCTTGCTGTGGATGAAGAAGTGGTGATTAATTTCGTAGGTGATGGATCGGTTTTAATGAATATCCAAGAGCTTATGACTGCTCATGAGTATGGTATAAAAACTATAAATATTATTTTAAATAATGCCTTTTTAGGTATGGTAAGACAATGGCAAAGTATGTTTTATAAAGAGCATTTTTCACAAACAGATTTAAGCACTCAGCCTGATTTTATCAAAATTGCTCAAGGTTTTGGTTGCGAAGGTTATGAAATTTCAAACAAAGAAGAATTCATTCAAGCTTTTAGCCAAGCTTTAAAAAGCGATAAAACCTCTCTTTTAAATGTAAAAATTGATCGCTTTGAAGATGTTTTACCTATGGTGCCTGCAGGAGGTGCGATTTATAATATGATTTTACCAAAGGCAAAGGATAGACAATGAGAAGGGTTTTATCGGTAATTGTTTTAAATGAGCATGGGGTTTTATCTCGTATAGTAGGACTTTTTTCAGGAAGAGGTTATAATATTGACTCGCTTACAGTAGCACCTTTGGAAAATAAAGAATTTTCGCGTATTAATATAGTTACTTCAGGAAATGAAAGAACTTTTGAGCAGATAGTCAAACAACTTCATAAGCTTATTCCTACTTATAAAGTGATAGAAAGTGAAGAATTTATTGACAAAGAAATGGCTTTGGTGAAAATTCCTTTAAATGAAAATTTAGGTGGACTTGATGCCGTTTTGAAAGCTTATAATGGTACTATTGCAAATAGTAATGAGAATTTTTTGTTTTTAATGGTTGCTGATGATGCAAATCGCATTGATAATTTTTTAAAAACAATTAAAAAATACAATCCTAGTGATATAGTTCGCAGTGGATCTGTTTTGATGGAGATTAAATGAAATTAAGTGAAATAGCAGAATTTTTAAGCTTAGAGTATAAAGGTGAGGATATAGAAATCAGTGCTTTAAATTCTTTATTGAAAGCAAATTTTACAGAGCTTACTTATTGTGATGGTGAGAAAAATACTAAAGATATACCTCACACAGGAGCTGCTGCTATTTTAGTATCTAAAGAATATGAAAATTTAGTACCTAAGGACACTAAAGCTTTGATTACTCAAAATCCACATTTGAATTTTGCTTTTTTAAGCAAGCTTTTTGCTAAGCCTTTGATAAGCACAGCTAAAGAAAAAGTGCAAAATATCGCAAAAAGCGCAAGAATTATGCCTAATGTCTATATAGGTGATAATGTAAATATAGGTGAAAATGTAATCATTATGGCAGGAGCTTATATAGGCGATAATGTCAGCATTGGCGATGAGAGTATTATCCATCCTAATGTAGTGATTTATAATGACACTAAAATTGGTAAAAAATGTCATTTGCTTGCTAATTGTGTAATAGGAAGCGATGGTTTTGGTTATGCGCACAATAAAAACGGCGAACATTATAAAATTTATCATAATGGCAATGTGATTTTAGAAGATTTTGTAGAAGTGGGGGCTTGTACAACTATAGATAGAGCAGTTTTTGATAGTACTATTATCAAAGCAGGTACTAAGGTAGACAATCTAGTTCAAATCGGACATAATTGCAATATAGGTCAAAATTGTATCATTGTAGCACAAACTGGAATTTCAGGTTCAAGTGAGTTAGGACGCAATGTTATTATGGGTGGTCAAAGCGCAACGAGTGGACATTTAAAAATAGGCGATTTTAGTACTATAGCTGCAAGAGGCGGTGTGAGTAAAAATTTAGAAGGTGGGCGCGTTTATGGTGGTTTTCCTATCATGCTTCAAAAAGATTGGCTAAAACTTCAAGCTAAAATAGCAATAAATTTTAAAGAAAAATCACAAGATTAACATCGCATCGCCATAAGAGTAAAAGCGATATTTTTCTTTTATGGCAAGTTCATAAAGTTTTAAACACTGTTCTCTACCGATAAAAGCTGAAACTAGCATGATAAGAGTAGATTTTGGTAAATGAAAATTGGTCAAAAGATGATTTTGTCTTATAGGTGGATTTTGCGGGTGTAAAAAAAGATCGCAAAAACCATTTTTTGTTTTAGTTCTTGCATAATATTCTATAGTTCTTGTTACCGTTGTTCCTACGCCTAAAATAGCTTGTTTTGAATCTATAATTTCACATGCTTGCTGCGGAATATTAAAAAATTCGCTATGCATTTTATGCTCTTGTATATTTTCACATTCCACGCTTTTAAAGGTTCCAGCTCCTACATGTAAAGTTAAATGATAAATTTCGTGTTTTTTTCTTAAATTTTCAAGCATAGTCTCACTAAAATGTAAACTTGCAGTTGGAGCAGCTACCGCGCCTAAATTTTTTGCAAAGATACTTTGATAATCTTTCAAATCACTTTTTTCATCCTCCCTTTTAATATAAGGAGGCAAGGGTATATGTCCTATCTTGTCAAGCAGGTTGTAAAGATTTGAGGTGTCTAAGGTTTTATCATTTTGAAAAAATTGAACTTTTCGAAGACCATCATCTAAAAGTTTTACAACGCGCGCTTTTAAATCCTCTTTAAAATATAAGATTTCATCTTTTTTAACACGCCCTTTAATTTGAGCTAGAAAAAGTGGATTGTGAGAATTTAAAAAAGGTTGATGTAAGAAAAGCTCTATTTTTCCTCCGCTTGCTTTATTGCCATAAATTCTTGCTTTAATAACTTTAGTATCATTGAAAAAAATCGCGCAGTTGGGTAAAAAGTCTTGTAAATTTTTAAAAGTAGTGTGAAAAATTTCTTTGTTTTTGCGATCAAAAACCAAAAGCCTAGCATCTTCTTTCGGATTTGCAGGATAGTTAGCTATGAGTTCATTAGCTAGAGTGTAATCATAGCTTGAAAGAAGTAAGTCTTTATTCATCACTTTCTTTATCTTTTGGGGCAGGATTTACCTTTTGAACAATTAAAATAGAAAGTCCATAAAGTCCACAAAGTGGTCCTGCCATTAAAAATTGAGATAAAACATCAGGTGGAGTCATAAAGGCTGAAAAAACAAAAATAACTAAAACAGCTATGCGAAAATGGCGTTTTAAAAAACTATCATCTATAAGCCCGATTTTAGCAAAGAAAAAGGCAATTACAGGCATTTCAAAAGCTAAGCCAAAAGCCACAACAACTTTTGTAAAAAAATCTACATAAGTTCCTATGGTAATCACAGGATTAAAATCTTCATTTAAACCAAAATTAATCAAAAATTTAAAAGCCAAAGGCACTACAACAAAATAACAAAAACAAGCCCCTAAGGCGAACATAATGCTTGCAAAACTAACAAAAGGCACCACAAGGCGTTTTTCATTATCGTAAAGTCCCGGAGCTACAAATTTCCAAAATTGCCAAAAAATTACAGGTAAAGAAAAGATAAAGGCTGCAAAAAAACTAACTTTCATTGCAGTAAATAAGGCTTCTTGTACTTCAATTACATTCACATGTTTGGCTACTTCGGGCAAAACAGCTATAAGTGGAGCTTTTAGAATATCTAAGATATAGCTTCGTAGAGCAAAACATACAATAAACATAACTACAATGCAAGCAACGCTTATAAAAAGGCGTTTTCTAAGTTCTACTAAATGAGGTCTTAATTCTTCAAACATTTATTTTTCCGTTTTATCTTGTGTTTCTAATTTGCTAAGATTTGGTTTTTCTTCTGTATTTAAATTTTGTCCGCTAAGGTTATTTTTTGTGTTATCATCTCTGCTATCAAAGGTTAAATCCACCTTTGTTTTATCTAAAATATCTCTTTTAAGGTCATCAAATTCTTCAAAACTGAGTTTTTTGCGTATGTTTTCATTAGTGCTTGAAAATTCATCTTTGTATTTCTTAGCTTCTTCTTTTAAGTCATTGATGCGTATTTCTTTTTCTATGCTTGATTTTGCATCATCTATGTTGCGTTTTACAGCTTTTAGAATTTTTGCTATTTGTACTATAGCTTCTGGAAGTTTATCAGGCCCTAAGACTAAAATCGCTACAACTAAAATAACTATAATTTCACCAAAACTCATTAATCATTACTCTTTGATTTGATATTTTAAATAAATATTTTACTTAAAAAACTTAAATTTAAGATGAGAGATATAAAGCAAGTTCGTCGCTAATGAGAAAATTAGGATTAAAATATCTTTTATTTTTGTAAAAAAGTTTTTTTTCTTTTAATAATATATTTATTTTGTCTTTTTGCCATTGATTGAGTTTTGTTTCATCAATCCCTACTATACTTCTAAGTCCTAAAAATAGGTGTTCTAAATTCAAGTCTTTAAAACTTAGCTGCTCTATAGATCTAAAAGTGGGATTTTCTATGTAATTTTTTAAATTTTTTGCTGTATAAAAACGCTTGTTTTCATAAAATCCTACCGCACTTAATCCACAAGCTAGGTAGTTTTTTCCTTGCCAATAAGCAAGATTATGTTTGCAAATTTGGGCTTTGGTTTTTGAAAAATTACTGATTTCATATTGAAAAAAGTCAAGTTCTAGGAGTTGTTTGATGAAAAATTTCATTAAATTAGGAGCATTTTTTTTAAAGTGTTCTTTTTTGGCAAAGGCTGTGTTTGATTCTATGGTTAAATTATAAGCACTAAGGTGTGTGATTAAAGCCTTGATTTGTTTTAAGTATAAGAGTTCAAATTCAAGCATTTTTTTATTGTCTAATTTTGTATCATAAATAAGATCTAAATTGATATTTTTAAAACCTATTTTATTTGCGTTTTCTAATGCTTTGATAATCATTTCTTGATTATGAATTCTTCCAAGAAAGTGAAGTTTTTTAGGATGAAAACTTTGAGCTCCAAAAGAAATGCGATTAACTCCTAGATTTTTCATATTTTTAAGCCAATTTAATGTTGCTGAGTTGGGATTAGCTTCGCATGAAATTTCTACATTTTTATCTAGTAAAGGATATAAAATTTTAAAAATATCTTCATAATTATACGCATCAACACAACTTGGTGTTCCTCCGCCTATGAATAAGGTTTTAATTTGATTTGATTGAATGTTAAATTGTTTTAATTGAAAAATAATATCTTCTTTTAAAGCCTTAAAATAGGCTTTTTCATAATCATTTTTTTTCAAACTTGTAAAAGCACAATAATTACATTTGCTTTCACAAAATGGAATATGGATATAAAAATGCATAAAAACCCTAAAATATTTTATTAAATTTTTTTAATGTATTTTAATAAAAATTTGATTTGATTTAGGTTAAAATTATTTCCTTTAAATTAAGGAAAAATATTGTGGAAAACGAGAAAAATTATAGACCAAATGTTGCAGCTGTTATTTTGTCAAGTTCTTATCCTTTTGAGTGTAAGATTTTTATAGCTAGAAGAAGTGATATGGATAATATTTGGCAATTTCCACAAGGAGGTATTGATAAAGGTGAAAGTGTCAAAAACGCTTTATTTAGAGAACTAAAAGAAGAAATAGGCACCGATGAGGTTGAAATCATTGCTGAGTATCCAGAATGGTTGAGTTATGATTTTCCAAGTAAAATTGTTAAAAAAATGTATCCTTATGATGGACAGATTCAAAAATATTTTTTAGTGCGTTTAAAGCACAGTGCTACAATCAATATCAATACCAAGCATCCTGAATTTGATGATTATCAATTTGTGAGTGTTAAACAAATTTTTGAAATGATTAATCATTTCAAAAAAAATATTTATGTTAAAGTGATCAAATATTTTGAAGAGAAAGGTTATATCTAAAATGCTTATAGTTCAAAAATATGGTGGAACAAGCGTTGGAACACTTGAGCGTATCGAAGCAGTAGCCAATAGGGTTATTCAGAGTGCGCAACAGGGTAATCAACTTGTTGTTGTAGTATCTGCAATGAGTGGGGTGACAAATACTCTTATCGAGCAAGCTGAATATTTTAGTAAAACTCCTAATGGTAAAGATATGGATATGCTTTTAAGTAGCGGAGAGCGTGTAACAAGCGCTTTACTTTCTATTGCTTTAAATGAAAAGGGTTATCCTGCTATATCATTTTCTGGGAGAAAAGCAGGAATTATTACAGATAGTGTTTTTACAAAGGCAAGAATTCATCATATTGATACAAAAGCGATAAAATCAGAACTTCAAAATGGTAAAATAGTCGTTATAGCGGGTTTTCAAGGTGTAGATGAGGAAGGTAATGTAACTACTTTAGGGCGTGGCGGAAGCGATTTAAGTGCTGTGGCAGTAGCAGGTGCCTTAAATGCGGATTTGTGTGAAATTTATACCGATGTTGATGGGGTTTATACAACAGATCCAAGAATTGAACCAAAGGCAAAGAAATTAGATAAAATTTCTTATGAAGAAATGCTTGAACTTGCAAGTTTGGGTGCAAAAGTTTTGCAAAATCGCTCTGTAGAGCTTGCAAAAAAATTAAATGTTAACTTAGTAACTAGAAGTAGTTTTAACAATAACGAAGGAACAATGATAACAAAGGAAGATGGAATGGAACAAGCTTTAGTAAGTGGTATTGCTTTGGATAAAAATCAAGCAAGAGTGACTTTAAGAAATGTAGAAGATAAGCCTGGAATCGCAGCTGAAATTTTTTCTGTTTTAGCAAATGAAAATATTAATGTAGATATGATTATACAAAATGTTGGAGTTGATGGCGCTACAAATTTGGGTTTTACGGTTCCTCAAAATGAACTTGAATTAGCCAAAAATGCTATGCAAAAAATTTTAAGCTCAAAAACAACTATAGAAAGTGATAGTGCTGTAGTAAAAGTTTCTATAGTCGGCGTAGGCATGAAATCACATTCAGGAGTGGCAAGTAAAGCTTTTAAAGCTTTAGCTGATGAGGGGATTAATATCGGTATGATTTCTACTAGCGAAATTAAAATTTCGATGATAGTTCATGAAAAATACGGAGAACTTGCAGTTAGAGCACTACATGAGTGCTATGGACTTGATAAATAAATGAGTGATTTTTTAAGTTTTACTCTTGAAAATATCCGCAATGGCGGAGCTTTTATGGCATGGTTGGAGTCGCGTCGTTTAGAATGGGCTCCTTTGATGGCTGCAAGACTTAAATATCTTTTAGAAGGACGCACTTTTGTCTTAATGTGCGATGAACAAAGATCTTGGTATGAAGAGTATTTTTTAAAAAATATAAATTCAAAAGCCGCTCGTCCTATGCTTCCTTTTGTGTCGTTAAATTCTTTATGCAAGAAGAAAGTACAAAGTTCAGAAGATATAGCTTTACTTAATGACTTGCTTGACATTTCTTTTCCTAATGGTTATGTGTATTTTTATATAGGAAGTGCTTCTGATAATAAATCTTTAATCGCTAAATCAAGAGATGATAGTTTATTGTGGCTTTTTGATGAGCAGTTACAAGATAGTTTTTATTTAAATTCTAAAGATAAAGACTTGGATATCAAGCTTATTAGTTTATATCAACTTTTTGATGTAAGTTTGGATGCAATATTATTTTCCAAGGTGCAATTAGGATAAATATTTTGTTTATTAGTAAGATTATTATCAGTGAAGATTTTTTAGGTATTAAAGAAGAAATGATTAATAATTTTGGTATTAAAAAATTAAGATTTTTTATGCCACAAAATGAATTTTTACTTGATGATGCAAGAGCAGTTGAAAAAGAAAGCTATATCGCAGAAACTGAAGAAAAAATTATTGTTTTAATGGCGGATTCTTATAGGATAGAAGCACAAAATTTTTTACTTAAACTTCTTGAAGAACCTCCAAAAAATATTAAATTTCTTATCGTGGTACCTTCTAAAAATTTACTTTTGCCTACTATAAAATCACGTCTTATTTGTGAAAAAAGAAAAGTTGAAAAGGAAGTTAAAAAACTTGATTTGGATCTTAAAAGAATGGATTTAAGAATGCTTTTTGATTTTTTGCAAAAAAATGAAAATTTGGATAAAAATGAACTTATGGATCAAATTGCATTACTTGCTAAAGAATGTGTGAAATATAAAGATTTTAACGCTGAAGAATTAGAGTTTTTTTATGAAAGCTATGAGCTTGCAAGATTAAATTCTAAAAGTGGGGTGCTTTTGGCTACTCTTTTGCTAAATTACTATACAAAGAAATAAAATGAAATTTTTTAAAATCAATCCAAATACCGATTTTAATTTACTTTGCTCTTTTATAAACCCTCATAAAATGGGGCAAAAGATTATGAGTAAAAAAACAAAAATTCATTTTATTTTTATCAAAGATATTTCTACTCCTGCAGCAAATATTTTAAAACAAGATGCCTTAAGAGTAGGAGCTGAGCTCATTACCCATAAAGAAATAATTACCGCAAAAATCACTCATTCAAATGCACTTTTAATGGCAAGTAAAGAACAAATTCAAAAACTTATTGCTAAAGAAAAACTTCAAGATTTTGGACTTAAAAATTTGGCTCTTTTTTTGCAAAAAGATTTTTTAAAAACAAAAAAAGCTGAGCTTATGGCAGTGATTAATGTTAATGAAGACAGTTTTAATGCAAAAAGTCGTGTGAGTGAAGAAGACTTTGAAAAAAGGCTTAATGACTTTCTTGCTTTAAGGCCTGAGTATATCGATATAGGTGCGGTTAGTTCAAGACCTGGGAGTGAGTATTGTGGCAAGGAAGAGGAATTTAAAAGACTAAAAAAAGTACTTGACTTAATTTATGAGAAAAATTATCACGAAAAAGCGATTTTTAGTTTAGATAGTTTTGATGAATATTGTCTAGAATATGCTTTAAATAAGGGTTTTAAACTTATAAATGATATTACAAGTTTAAGAAATCTTAATCTAGCCAAACTTGCAAGTAAATATGAGGCAAAATATTGCTTAATGCACATGCAAAACAATCCAAATAACATGCAAGATAATCCTTTTTATGAAGATTTACTCGATGAGATGACTTTGTTTTTTAAAGAAAAACTTGAACTTTTAGAAAGTTTTGGAGTAAAAGAAAGTATTTTAGATGTAGGTATTGGTTTTGGAAAGAGTGCGGAGCATAATATGATTTTAATCAAACACTTAGAACATTTTTTGCAATTTAATAAACCTTTACTTATAGGTGCGAGTCGCAAAAGTGTGATTAATGCGTATTTTCAAAGCGAGATTAAAGATCGTTTAGCAGGAACTTTGTATTTGCATTTAAAGGCTTTTGAAAATGGTGCTAGTATTATAAGAGTGCATGATTTATACGAGCACAAACAACTTTTTGCTTTAGCACAGGCAATGGACAATATAGGAGTTTAGATGAAAAAAGAAGAGTATTTAGAAAAAGTTGCTTTAGCAAATTTGTGGATGAGGGCATATTATGAAAAAGATGAACCCTTGGCTAGCGATGAAGAATACGATGCTTTAATCAGAGAATTAAGAGTTTTTGAAGAACAAAATAAAGATGAAATTTCAAAAGACTCTCCAACGCAAAAAATAGCTCCTACTATACAAAGCGAGTTTAAAAAAATAGCTCATTTAAAGCGTATGTGGTCGATGGAAGATGTGTTTGATGAGAGTGAGCTTAGGGCTTGGGCAAAACGCACAAAATGTGAAAAAAACTTTTTTATAGAGCCTAAATTTGACGGAGCGAGTTTAAATTTACTTTATGAAAATGGTAAATTAGTAAGCGGTGCCACTAGAGGTGATGGCGAAGTGGGCGAGGATATAACACTTAATGTTTTTGAGATAGAAAATATACCTAAAAATATAGCCTATAAAGAAAGGATAGAAATTCGTGGAGAAGTGGTGATTTTAAAAGATGATTTTGAGAAAATCAACGAAAAAAGAGCTCTTTTAAATCAAAGTTTATTTGCTAATCCACGCAATGCTGCAAGCGGGAGTTTAAGGCAGCTTGATACAAGCATCACTAAAGAAAGAAATTTGAAATTTTATCCTTGGGGAGTAGGGGAAAATACCTTAAATTTTACTAAACACAGCGAGGTGATGCAATTTATCAGAGAGCTTGGTTTTTTAAAGGATGATTTTGTAAGACTTTGCGCTAATTTAGATGAGGTTTTAAAAGCTTATGATGAGCTTTTAGCTTTAAGAGAAAAAAAGCCTATGATGATGGATGGAATGGTGGTAAGAGTTGATGATCTTGCGCTTTGTGAAGAATTAGGCTATACGGTAAAATTTCCAAAATTTATGGCAGCTTTTAAATTTCCTGCACTTGAAAAAACCACGCGTTTAATAGGCGTAAATTTACAAGTGGGAAGAAGTGGAGTGATCACTCCTGTGGCGGTTTTAGAACCTGTAAATTTAGATGGGGTTGTAGTAAAATCAGCCACACTTCATAATTTTGATGAAATTGCAAGACTTGATGTTAAAATCAATGATTTTGTAAGCGTGATAAGAAGTGGCGATGTTATCCCTAAAATTACTAAGGTTTTTAAAGAGCGTAGAGAAGGTTTAGAGATGGAAATTTTACGCCCTAAACTTTGTCCTACTTGCCAAAGTGAGCTTTTAGATGAAGGAACTTTAATAAAATGTCAAAATATAGATTGTGAGGATAGACTTGTAAATTCTATCATTCATTTTGTTTCTAAAAAATGTCTTAATATCGACGGACTTGGAGAAAATATAGTAGAACTTTTATATAAACACAAAAAAATCACTACACTTGAGAGTATTTTTCATTTAAAATTTAGTGATTTTGAAGGTTTGGAAGGCTTTAAAGAAAAGAAAATCAACAATCTTTTAAATGCTATAGAACAAGCAAGAGAATGTGAGCTTTTTCGTTTTATCACAGCTTTAGGGATAGATCATATTGGCGAGGTTGCGGCTAAAAAATTAAGCTTAAGTTTTGGTAAAGAGTGGCACAAGCAAAGCTTTGAAGCTTATGCCAATTTAGAAGGTTTTGGGGAGCAAATGGCTTTAAGTCTTTGCGAATTTACGCGTGTTAATCATACAAGAATTGATGAGTTTTACAGGCTTTTAAATTTAAAAATAGAAAAACTTGAAATTAAAAGCGATAGTGTGATTTTTGGTAAAACTTTTGTGATTACAGGAACTCTTTCACGACCAAGAGATGAGTTTAAGGCTTTAATAGAAAAGCTTGGAGGTAAGGTAAGTGGTTCGGTTTCTAAAAAGACTGACTATGTGCTTTTTGGAGAAGAGGCAGGTTCTAAGCTGAGTAAGGCTAAAGAGCTTGAAGTAAAATGTATAGATGAAAGTGCTTTTAATGAACTTGTTAAAGAATAGTTCTTATATTTTAACACTTTTAAGCCTTTTTGGATTTTTGCTAACTTGGCAAAGGAGTGCTTTTTCTCTGTTTTTTTTAATTCCTATTTTCTTAACACTTTTTTGGGAATTCTTTTTATTTTTAAAGCTTAGAAAAAATATTATAAAAGAAGCTACTTTGATTAAGGGAAGTTTGTTTTATCGTATTAGTATGGGGGATTTTTATCTTTATATTTTTAGTTTTTTCTTGGCGATTTTTGGACTTGTTTCTTTATTTTTAAATTTTTTAAATCTTGAAAAAATTGATTTAGTTTTTATATTTATAATTTTGCCTTTATTGATGATATTTTTAAAAAAAGAATTGCATTTGCAATTTGTAAATAATGCTTATAATGATTTTAGAATAGTTGTTATCGCTAGTTTTTTTACCGCTTTATTTTATGCATTTTATGGGCTTTTTTTTACTTACAATGAGCTTTTAAATTTAGAACTTTTTTCTAGGAAAATCATTGCTTATAAGAGTGCTTCTTTTGTTTATTTTGATTTTTTATCTGAATTTTTGTATTTTGTTTCAAATTTAAAACTTTTTATTTTTTCTCATTTTGGATATTTGAGCTTTAGAGCTTTAAATTTTATTTTTGATTTTTTTAATTTTTTTATGTTTTGCTCTCTTTTGGCTTTTGTTTTTAATTTTGTTTTGAAAATAAACATAAAAATAATTGTTTTATTTTTATGTTTTATCATGGTTTTAGGAAGTTATTTTTTAAAAGAGCAAAGAAATAATGCCTTAAAATCTGAACAAGAACAAATACTTTTATGGATGAATAATTTTAATTTTTTAAAAGATAATAACTTAAGTTTAATTCAAAAAGAAAAAGATCTTTTTGAAAAAGATCTTAAAGATCTTAGAGAAATTTTTAAAAAAAATGCTTTTGAAATAGGAATTTGGTGGTTTTCTAAAGAAAAAGAAGACTTGGAAAAAAGAATAAATGAGAGTTTAAAATGAGATTTGATTTTTTTGTTTCAAAGCGTTTAAATATCAGTAGAAATAAAGCTTTAGAGCTTATAGAAAATGAAGAGATTTTACTTAATGGTAAAAGTTTTAAAGCTTCTTTTGATGTGAAAAATTTTTTAGAAAATTTAAAAAAAACGCAAGATTTAAATCTTGAAGATATACTTTTAGCCAATGAGTTAAAATTGGATCTTTTAAGTGAAATTTATGTTTCAAGAGCAGCTTTGAAATTAAAAAATTTTTTAGAAGAAAATGATATTGAAATAAAACATAAAAATTGTCTTGATATAGGATCTAGCACGGGCGGTTTTGTGCAAATTTTACTTGAAAATCAGGCTTTAAAAATCACTACTCTTGATGTGGGTAGTAATCAACTCCATCCAAGTTTAAGAGCAAATGAAATAATTATCTTGCATGAAAATACAGATCTTAGAGCCTTTAAAAGTGAAGAAAAATTTGAACTTGTTACTTGTGATGTGAGTTTTATTTCTCTTATTAATTTACTTTATTATATCGATAATTTAGCTTTAAAGGAAATTATTTTACTTTTTAAACCTCAGTTTGAAGTGGGAAAAAATATCAAAAGAGATAAAAAAGGTGTTTTAAAAGATGACAAGGCAATCTTAAAGGCAAGAATGGATTTTGAAAAAGCATGTGCTAAGTTAGGTTGGCTTTTAAAAAATACGCAAAAATCAAGCATTAAAGGAAAGGAAGGTAATGTTGAATATTTTTACTACTATATCAAAAATTAATATTACTTCTTTAGCTATAGGTTGTTTTGATGGTATACATTTAGGGCATCTAAAACTTGTAAAATGTTTAGATGAGAATGGGGCTTTGTTGGTTATTAATAAATTTAAGGGTCAATTTCTTTGTTCAAATCGTCAAAAAGAAGAAATTTCAGGAAAAAAAGTTATAGAAGTGGATTTTGAAAGTATAAAATCTTTAGATGGTAAAGATTTTTTAAGCTTTTTGAAAAAAGAATTTATCAATTTGAAATTTATAGTAGTGGGATATGATTTTTCTTTCGGGAAAAATAGGGCTTATAGTGCTAAAGATATTGAGTCTTTAAGTGGGATAAAAACTATAATAGTTGATGAATTTAGTATAGGCGGAGTAGGTGTTCATGCAAGTTTAATTAAGGATTTTTTATCAAAAGCAAATTTACAAAAAGCAAAAGAATTTTTAGGAAGAGATTATAGTATTAAAGGAAAGTTGATTAAAGGACAAGGTTTGGGCTCTAAAGAACTTTTTGCGACTATAAATTTAGATTGTAAAGGCTATTTTTTGCCTCAAAATGGTGTTTATGCTACTTTGTTAAAAAGCCAAAAAAATATTTATAAAAGTGTGAGTTTTTTAGGTGTAAGATCAAGCGATGAAAATTTTGCCATAGAAAGTCATATTTTAGAGGAATTGGGTGAAAATTTCACACAAGGGGAGTTTTTCGAACTTGAGTTTATATCTTTTCTAAGAGAGAATCAGAAATTTCAAGATCTAAAAAAACTTAAAAATCAAATTGCCAAAGACATAGAACAAGCTAGAGAATTATTAAGGAAAAATGATGAAAGATGAACTTTTTAAACAAAGCCCTAAAAAACAATTTGAATTTGATAAAAGCGTGGCTAGTGTTTTTGATGATATGATTAATCGTTCTGTACCATTTTATAGGGAAAATTTAGAACTTTGTGCTAATTTATTGGCTAAAATTTTACTTGCAAATGCAAGTATTTGTGATTTGGGCTGTTCAAGTGCTAATTTTTTGATTTTGTTGGCAAATCTAAGAAAGGATTTTAAACTTTTTGGCGTGGATAATTCTGCTTCTATGCTTGAAGTTGCAAAGTCAAAAACTAAAGCTTATGGACTTGATATAAGTTTTTTTGAAGCTAATTTATGCGAATTTGATTTTTTTACTTGCGATGTTTTTGTGGCAAATTATACCATGCAGTTTATTCGTCCTCCTAAAAGACAGGAATTGCTTGATAAAATTTATAAAAATTTAAATCCTAAAGGCATTTTGATTATGAGTGAAAAAATCCTTTATGAAGATGCTTTTTTGTCTAAAAATATCATAGAACTTTATGCAGACTACAAAGAAAAACAAGGCTATTCTAAATTTGAAATTGCAGCTAAAAGAGAAGCCTTAGAAAATGTTTTAATTCCTTATAGTCAAAAAGAAAATTTAAACATGCTAGAAAAGGCAGGTTTTAAGAAAATAGAAAGTATTTTTAAATGGGCAAATTTTGAAACTTTTATAGCTTTTAAGGATTAGAGATATTTTCATTTTCCCATTCATCTTTTGGAAAACCTACCTTATACGCATTAACACAATCTTGACTGATGATAGCTTTGTGCCTGCATTCTAAACTTCTTTTTTTTGCTTCTTCAGGGTGATTTTGATAATATTCTACACTTTTGGTTTGTTCGCATGCTGCAAAAAATATACCAATAAGGCTTAAAAAAAGAGTTATTTTCATGGTAATTTTTCCTGTGTTATATTAATATCATCACTAAAGATAGAACTTTGATGGTTTTCTGTTGTTTTGGAAGGATAAATTTCAGAAGGTGTTTCTGCTATGGGCGGCATTATAATACTTTCATTATTTTCTGAACTTTGGTTAATATCTTTTGTGATTTTTTCTTTTTTTAAATCATTTTGTTTTAAAGCTTCTAATATCTGATTATCAGATTTTTTTGGTGTGTTTGGACTGTATTTACTCTCTTCATTTGTTGGCTTAATACCAATTTCTAATGCATTAATACAATCTTCGCTAAGAGTTCCGCTTTCTTTGCATTCTTTTGCTTTTTCTTTTGCTTCGCTAGGATGATTTTTGTAGTAATTTTCTGTTTTGCTATCGCAAGCTGTTATATTAATAATTATTAAAATTGTAAGTAAAATACTTAGTCTTTGCATTTATCAATCTCCTAAAAATTTTTAGCATCTTAGCAAACTTGTATAAAGCAACGATAAATTATTTTTCTTCATTATAAGAAAAAATAGGTAAAGACCATTGATATTTGATAGCTAAAAGCCTTGCAATAACTCCTATAAAAAGAGTTAAAAGTGTGCAAACTAGAGCATTAAGCTCAAGCCACATTATTAGAGAATAATAGATTGCTCCTGCAATTATGGCAATTCCTGCATAAATTTCTTTTTGAAATACCAAAGGGATTCTCATACATAAAATATCTCTTAAAATTCCACCAAAAACACCCGTAATTACAGCAGCAGCAACGGCTATGATAAACCCATGATTTTGATCTATGGCTATTTGAGCTCCAAGTATGCTAAAAACAACAAGTCCTATAGCATCAAGAGTTAGAAATAAAGTTTCAAGTTTGGTTACTACACGTGGAATTTTTGTGGCTATAAGGGCGCAAAAACAGATTAAAATAATATATTCAGGATGTTTAACCCAAGTTAAAGGATAATGTCCTAAAAGCACATCTCGTATGCTTCCACCTCCAATTGCTGTTACGAGAGCAATAAAAATAACTCCAAAAAGGTCCATTTTATGGCGTCCTGCAGCTAAAGCCCCTGTCATTCCTTCTGCGGAAATACCTATGATATAAAGAGTGGTTATTGTAAGAGCATTTATCTCCATAATTTATACCTTAAAATTTATCACAATTTATTTGATACTGTTTAATATTTTCATCATTTACTTCGTGGTTTGGTACTTGATAGCATTCTTTAAATTTCGGAGTTTTAATAATTTTTACATAAAAACTTGGTATAGCAATACGGTTTTTAATGTATTGTGGTTCTTTATCGTAAAGTACTAAATTTAAAACTTCAATACTTTGAAATTTTAAAGCCAAATTTCTTTCTCTTTGTTCGATTTCATTCCAAATTATATTATTTATTTGCGCATTTTGTGGGGTAATATTACTCATTAAAAATACTGAATTTTGGGCAGCTTTACTAAAGCTAAAAGAAGCATTGGGTGCAGTGTGTCCTCGCGTGTAGCCGCTGTTTTTATAATCACTCCAAGTAGTGCGGTATTTTTTAGGAATATTTGTATCATCTTCAAAGCGAGGGCGTTTTTTAATTTGTTTATTTTTTAAATTTGAAGCTTCTACTTTATAAGCAACGGCTTTTGTACCTTTGAGTTTATAATCATAGCAATTTAGATAAAAAAACTTATCTAAGATTTGCGAGCAATTTATGTTGTTAAAATAAGAAGAAAAAACAGCACTAGGCTCGTAAGATTCTAAGGCGAAAATATTAAGAAATATAGCGAGTAAAAAGATGAAAATTTTCATTTAAGTTCCTTATCTTTACTTTTGCAAAGATGATTTAAAAAACATTCTTTACATAAAGGTTTTTTAGCTTTACAAGTGTAGCGTCCAAAAAGAACCATGGCTTGATGAAGATAGTTAAGATTATCTTTAAATATGCGTGTTAAATCTTCTTCTGTAGCTTCTGGAGTTTTTGCTTTGCTAAGTCCTAAGCGGTGAGAAACTCTAAAAACATGAGTATCTACAGCCATGAAATTTGCTCCACACCATTCTATTAAAACCACATGGGCGGTTTTTTGTCCCACGCCTGCTAAGGATTTTAATTTCTCTTCTTCAAGGGGAATTTCTCCGTCAAAATTTTCACAAACTGATTTTGCCATTTTTATAAGATTTTGTGCTTTATTATTAAAAAATGAACAAGTTTGTATGTAGGTTTTAAGGCTTGATAAATTTGCATTTGCAAGAGATTTGATATCAGGATAAGCTTTAAAAAGATCAGGAGTGATGAGATTAACTCTTTTATCAGTGCATTGGGCTGAAAGCATCACACAGACTAATAGTTCGTATAAATTTGAAAATTTAAGTTCTGTTACAGGTTTCTCAAAATGTTTTAAAAAAAGCTCTTTGATTTCTAAATTTCTTTTCATTTTTTAATTTTAGTTAATTAGCTTTAAACCAAGTTTAGATATAATCGATTTTATATACATTTTATTAAAAAGGAAACCCAATGAAAAAAATTTCTTTAGTTGCAGCAGCTTTGATTGCAGGTGTAGCTTTAAATGTAAATGCAGCTACAGTAGCCACTGTTAATGGCAAGAGCATTAGTGATACAGAAGTAAGTGAATTTTTTGCCCCTATGCTTAGAGGACAGGATTTTAAAACTTTGCCAGATAATCAAAAAAAAGCTCTTATTCAGCAGTATATTATGCAAGACTTAATTTTGCAAGATGCTAAAAAACAAAATTTAGAAAAAGATCCTTTATACACAAAAGAACTTGATCGTGCAAAAGATGCAATACTTGTTAATGTTTATCAAGAGAAAATTTTAAATACAATTAAAATTGATGCGGCTAAAGTTAAAGCTTTTTATGATCAAAATAAAGACAAATACGTAAAACCTGCGAGAGTGCAAGCAAAACATATCTTAGTAGCGACAGAAAAAGAAGCTAAGGATATTATTAACGAACTTAAAGGTTTAAAAGGTAAAGAACTAGATGCTAAATTTAGTGAGCTTGCTAAAGAGAAATCAATTGATCCAGGTTCAAAAAACCAAGGTGGTGAGCTTGGTTGGTTTGATCAATCAACTATGGTAAAGCCTTTTACAGATGCTGCTTTTGCACTTAAAAATGGTACTATTACTACAACTCCAATAAAAACGAATTTTGGCTATCATGTAATCTTAAAAGAAAATTCGCAGGCTAAAGGTCAAATCAAATTTGATGAAGTAAAACAAGGTATTGAAAACGGACTTAAATTTGAAGAATTTAAAAAAGTTATCAATCAAAAAGGCCAAGATCTTTTAAATAGTGCTAAAGTGGAATATAAATAATGGGTGTTTTAGACATTGTAAAAGCAGGGGTGATTAGCGGAGATGAGCTTAATAAAGTTTATGACTATGCTAAAGCAGAGGGTTTTGCTATCCCTGCTGTTAATGTTGTAGGAACTGATTCTATTAATGCAGTTTTAGAATCTGCAAAAAAAGTTAACTCTCCAGTTATTATCCAGTTTTCAAATGGTGGGGCAAAATTTTATGCAGGGAAAAATTGTCCTAATGGAGAAGTTTTAGGTGCAATTAGTGGGGCTAAACATGTACATTTACTTGCTAAAGCTTATGGTGTACCTGTGATTTTACACACTGATCATGCCGCAAGAAAACTTTTACCTTGGATTGATGGGCTTATTGAGGCAAATGCACAATATAAAAAAACCCATGGACAAGCTTTATTTAGTTCCCATATGCTTGATCTTAGCGAAGAAAGTTTAGAAGAAAATCTTAACACTTGTGAAGTCTATCTTCAAAAACTTGATGCTTTAGGTGTCGCACTTGAAATAGAACTAGGTTGTACAGGTGGCGAAGAAGATGGAGTGGATAATACAGGTATTGATAATTCTAAGCTTTATACCCAACCAGAAGATGTAGCACTTGCATATGAAAGACTTGGAAAAATTAGTGATAAATTTTCAATTGCAGCAAGCTTTGGAAATGTACATGGAGTTTACAAACCAGGAAATGTTAGCTTACAACCTGAAATTTTAAAAAATTCGCAAAAATTTGTCAAAGATAAATTTGCTTTAAAAAATGATAAGCCTATAAATTTTGTATTTCATGGTGGTAGCGGTAGCGAGCTAAAAGATATTAAAAATGCAGTAAGTTATGGCGTAATTAAGATGAATATTGACACAGATACCCAGTGGGCTTTTTGGGATGGGGTACGTGAATATGAACTTAAAAATAGGGCTTATTTGCAAGGACAAATTGGAAATCCAGAAGGTGATGACAAGCCAAATAAAAAATACTATGATCCGCGTGTTTGGTTAAGGAGTGGTGAAGAAAGCATGATAAAGCGTCTTGAAGTCGCTTTTGAAGATTTAAACTGTATAAACAAAAACTAAGCATTTTAAAGGCTTAGTTTTATTTTGTTTTAAAAATTTTTATCAAATTAAGTAGCAATCTTTAAAATAAAATTTTTATTGAGGTATTGGTTTCATGGAGATTAAATCAGATGAAATTTCAGAACTTGTTTTGCCTGAAGGCAAAGATGCAAGAGGTTCTTTGGTTTATTTTAAAATTATTTTTATTCCAGCTTTTCTTTATATTTTGATTTTATTAGGTTATTTTAATGTAATTGACTTTAAGGTTGAATTACATACGGTTATTATGACAGGTGTGATTTTTTTTACAGCATTGATTTTTGCTAGACATAGTGCTGAGTATGCGTATAGTATTTTTGAGCAACAAAAAGATGAATTTAAACAGGCTTTAAAAAGACATATTATGAGGCATTTTCTTGCCATAGGGAAAGACACGAAATCAAATGCCAATTTTGATGACTTTGCTTATACATATATTAAAGGTGCAAGAAATGAGAATTTTGCTAGTATAGGTTCGGCAATTTTTCCAATGATGGGAATTTTAGGAACTTTTATCAGCATAGCTTTTTCAATGCCAAATTTTAGTTCTAGTGATACAGCCGCTTTAGAACAAGAAATTGCAGATTTGTTAAGTGGAGTAGGAACTGCTTTTTATGTTTCAATTTATGGAATTTTTCTTGCATTATGGTGGATGTTTTTTGAAAAATATGGTAAAAGTAAAATAGATCGTTTACTAAATCGTCAAAAAAACGCTACAAGTGGATTTTTTTGGACAAAAGAAGAGCTTGATCAAAGATATTTAACTGAGAGTTTGCAACATTTTGAAAAAATTGGAGCAATTTTTAAACAAGTTAGCAATGATGATTTTTTTGCAGAGCTTGATCATGCTATTGATAGAAAATTTGGCATTTTTCAAGATATGCTAAATGTAGAAGAAAAAGCTATTAGATTAAGTAGTGAACACATCAAACAAACCATGGGTGAGCTTAGTAAAGCACAAAGAGATCAACGCGATCTTGGAAAGCTTTATAGTGAAATGTTAAATGGCATAGGTTTGCTCAATCAAAATTTGAAAGAAATCAATACAAGAATGTCAGAACAATATAATCGCTTGCTCGATATCAGTAGTGATAAAATTCATCATCTTGATAAGACGCTAAGTGCATTCGATGAAAAAGTAGAGCGTTTTGGCAAAAATTTTGAACTTTATGAAAAAGCAATGTTGGAAAGTCAAGAAAAGGTTTTTGAGGGATTTAAAGCAAGCTTGTTTGAAGGTATGCATAAATTTAAGGAAGTATATGAAGAAGAAAAAAGTATCGATGCTAAAATCAAAATGATGGATGAGCTTAAAAAAGAAATGAAAGCACTTGATGAAGAAACAAGTCAAATGATGAGTAAGCTTTCTGGGGATGGAAATCAAAATAAAGAAAATGAAACCAAACAAATAGAAGATTTTTCAGAGTCTAAGACTGAAGAAAATCAAGATGAAATTCAAGCAGAAATATCTAAGCAAGAAAGCAATGATGAGTTAAAAAATGAAGATAAAGAAAATAAATGAAAAATGAGTCAAAAGAAGATAGCAATTTTTGGATAGCTTATGCTGATTTAATGGCAGGATTGCTGTTTGTTTTTATTTTGCTAATAGGTGCTATTGTTGTAAAATATGTTTTAACTCAAAGTGATTTAAAAGAAATTAAAGACAATCTCAATAAACAAGAGGCACGCTTAGAGGAGAGCAAAGAAGAGCTTAGAAATAAAGAAGCTATAGTGTTTAAACTAAGTTCTGATTTAAACAATGCTTCTAGTGCTTTAAATCTTGCTAATTCTCAAAAAGCAGAATTAGAGGCTAATATTACAAATTACAAGCAGTTAAGTAAAGATTTGAACTCAACTTTAGATAATAAAGATAAGCAAATTTTGATTTTACTAGGTCAATTAGAGAAAAAAGATGAAGAGCTTAAAAATTTACAAGAAGATTTTCAAAAAGCTAAAGAAAAGGTGCAAAATCTTAGTTTGATTCGTGAAAATTTAAGCAAGGAATTACAAAGCAAACTTGATAATAATATCACTATAGATGAAAAGACAGGATCTATTGCTTTGCCTGCTGAAGTACTTTTTGATAAAGATTCTTATGTGTTAAAAAATGAGGCAAAGGCAAGTTTGAGAAAAATCTTAAGCGAATATTTTGATGCTATTCTTGAAGATCCAAAAATTTCTTCTAACATTGAAAATATCATTATTGAAGGACATACTGATAGTGATGGGTCTTATATTTATAATTTAGATTTGTCGCAAAAAAGAGCTTATGAGGTGATGAATTTTATCTATACTTTTTATAAGAGTGATAAGCTTCAAAAGCTTTTAATGGCAAGTGGACGTTCTTTTTCAGATCCTGTGTTTATTAACGGAGTTGAAGATAAGGATAAGAGTCGTCGCATAGAGATAAAATTTAGCATTAAAAATGATAATGCTTTAAAAGATGTAGAAAAATTCTTTGAATTTCATTAAAACAATTAGTCCTATACAAAAAATCAATTTTAACGGATTTGAATTTTATATTAAAAGAGATGATTTATTAGGAGAAATTAATGGAAATAAAGCTAGGAAACTTGCTTTTTATATCCATCAAAGATATCCGAAAAATCAATCTTTTATAAGTTATGGAGGAAGCCAAAGTAATGCTTTGGCGGCATTAAGTATTTTTGCTAAACAAAGATCATATAAGCTTGTTTTTGCTTGTGAAAAAATTTCTACTTTTCTTAAGAATAATCCTTGTGGAAACTATGCTTTAGCTTTAGAAAATGGTGTTAATTTTGTAGAAAATATCCATTCTTTATCCTTAAAGCAATTTGCCTTGTCTTTGTGTAAAAAAGATGATATTTTTATAGAACAAGGTATAGCTAATTTAGAAGCTCAATATGGCTATATGGAGCTTGCTCAAGAAATTCAAATGCAAAGTCAAAGTTTAAAGCTTGATTTTGATATTTTTTTACCTTCGGGTACAGGCACTTCGGCAGCCTTTTTGGCAAAGTATTCTAAATTTAAAGTATTTACTTGCGCTTGTGTAGGTGATATTAAATATCTTAAAAAACAAATTTTAACATTAGATCCAAGCTATGATTTTTCAAATTTAGAAATTTTAACAAGTGATAAAAAATATCACTTTGCTAAGCCGTATAAAGAATTTTATGAGCTTTATATGGATTTAAAGTTAAAGTGCAATATAGAATTTGATTTGTTGTATGATATTTTAGGATTAAGTATAGCATTAAAACAAGAGTGGAAAAAACCATTGCTTTATATACATCAAGGTGGAATTTTAGGAAATTCCGCTATGTTAGAGAGATATAAATTTAAAAAATTAGTTTAAAATTCCATAGATAAAAATGATTAAAATAATCAAAGGTACTATATATTTTACATAATAAAACCAAACTCCAAACCATGGACTTTTAAGTGTATTGTTATTGCTAAGTTCTTTTAGACTTTCTTGTTTGCCTAAAATCCAACCTACATAAATGCAACAAAAAAATGCAGTTAAAACAAACAAAATATTTCCACTAATGAAATCAAAACTATCAAAAATGTTTTTTCCTTTGATGATAACAATATCACGCCAAGGCCCATAAGTTAGAATACAAGGAAGATTGCCAAGTATGAAGATAAACCCTAGAGTTAGGTTAATAGAAAGATTTTTAGAATATTTAAATTTTTCTTCTAATACGCTAATAATAACTTGATAAATTGGTAAGCTTGTGGTTAAGGCTGCAATCAAGAGTAAGACAAAAAATAAAATACACACAATGGTACCAAAATGGATATGAGAAAATGCTATAGGTAAAGTTTCAAAAACCAAAGAAGGTCCGCTATCTGGAGCAAGTCCTGCTGAGAAAAGTGCTGGAAAAATCATAAAACCAGCCAAAACAGCTATGATAGTATTTAAAACCCCTGTATAAATAGCGGTTTTTGCCATATTTTCATTTTTATTAAGATGAGATGAAAGTGTTATCATCACCCCAAAACCTAGGGATAAAGCAAAAAAGACTTGCCCTAAAACATCGATTAAAAGTTTTGGTGATAAAATTTTACTAAAATCAGGTTCAAGATAAAATTTAACTCCAGCTATAGCTCCATCAAGGGTTAAATTGCGTCCCACAACAATAATAAGACAGATAAATAATAAAGGCATTAAAAATTTGACGGATTTTTCTATACCATCTATAATGCCTCTTTTTAAAATAATATAATTAATAATTACAAAAACAGTGGTAAAAATACCGACCCCCAAAGGATTGAAGGCTATCTTGTCGTTAAAAAACTGATGAGTAAATTCTTTGCTTACTACATTGGCAAGGCTAAAATTCCCTAGGGTTAATTCCCAAATATAAACTAAAACCCATCCTCCAAGTACCATGTAGTAAGCCATTATGCCAAAGCTTCCTAAAAGTCCCATATATCCAATACTTTGCCATTTTTGTTTAAAAGCATCTATGCTATTTATCATCGCTTTTCTGCCTATGACATTTTCAACTAAAATAACAGGAATGCCTATGATAATCATGGCTATACAAAAAACTAATACATAAGCACCGCCACCATTTTCTCCTGCAAGATAGGGAAAACGCCAAGTTGCTCCAAATCCTATGGTTGCTCCAGCAACTGTTAGAATATAAGTTAGTGTGCTACTCCATGTTTGTCTTTGCATGATTATCCTTTCAAAAAAAATTATTTTACCTAAAAATAACTTTAAAAACTTATAAGCTATCCATATAGCTTATATCGTAAGTATTTTTTAAGCGTTTGTGTATCGTTTCGTGCCAATTTTGAGATATGAGAGAGTTTAATTTTTCTAATTTATCTAATAAATTCGGATTTTGCTTAAGAATTTGATGCGGGGAGTAAAAAAGTTGATTGAGTTCAAATACACTAAGTGAAGTAGAATTTTTTCTAAAATTTTAATGTTTTCATGCTTTCGTATTTGTCCAACTTGTAAAACTTTATAATACCATCCACTCAAGCCCGTTTTAAAAATTTCATGTGTAAAATTTGGATTATTGTGAATTTTAGAAATTTTTACACAAGGTTTTCTAGGTTCGCTTACTTGCAGTATTGCATTTGAAATTTGATGTATATCACCTAGCAAACATTTTGTTCGCAAAGCCCATCGATGCTCAAATTTTCACCCATTGAGCCAAAATTTAACTTAATCTTTCGCATATAGGATAGTTTTGACAAGAGTTGGCAAAAATAGCCTTATGGTAGCCTCCATGATGAATTTTATCAGCTATTCGATCATCTAAAATGCCTAGAAATCAATTTGTTTTTTTAGGTAAATATCTTTAATAAATGCACTTTGGAAATTTTTATAGTTTTTAATTTTCCCTATTTGTAAACCTTGAATTTTCATGGTTCTAGTTTTTTTAATAAATCATCAGCACTGATAAAACCCGTGATTTTTAATTTTTCTTTTCCATTTTCAAAGAAAATTAAAACAGGTGGGCCAAAAACATTAAATTCTTTCATGGTTTTAATTTGTTCATTATTATTTTCGCTTACATCAACTTTGATAAGTTTGTAATTTTGCATTTTTTGTATGATTCTTTCATCGCTAAAGGTTAATTCATCTAAAAGTTTGCAATTTTCACACCAAGATGCAGTAAAATCAAGCATTATGGGCTTTGTATTTGTTTGTATTTCTTGCTTTAATTGTTCAAAATTGTTGATATAATCATAGCTTAAAGCAGGTTTTGAGGCAGATATAGTATTGAAATTTAAAGGATTTAAGAAATTTTTAGCCCCAAAAAGTCCCCCTAGGAAAATACTTAGAGAATAAGCTAAAATAAGAATTAAAATACTTTTTTTAATTTTAGAAATTATTGTAAAACTTTTTTCAAAAATTCCCATAAAAACACTAAAAAATACACCTAAAATTCCATAAGCAATTAAAATGTAATTTTCTTCAATAATTCTAGAAAGTATCCAAATAGCCATAGCCAACATAACAAAAGCAAAGAAAATTTTTACTTTTTCCATCCAAAAACTAGGTTTAATAAAACCTAATCCTAAGCCTATGAAAAGCAAAGGTATACCCATGCCAAAACTCATGATAAAAAGCGCACTACCACCTAATAAAGCATTGCCTGTATTGGCTATATAAATTAAAGCACCTGCTAAAGGGGCTGCTACGCAAGGACCTACTATTAAAGCAGATAAAAATCCCATAATAGCTATACCTACAACTCCCTTTCCTTTTTCGCTTTTTTTATGTATAAAGGTTTGAAATCTTAATGGTAATTCGAAACGAAAAGCTCCAAACATAGCAAAAGCAAAAGCTATGAAAATTAGAGCAAAAAGAATTAAAATAATAGGTTTTTGTAAAATTCCTTGAATACTTGCTCCTAGAAAACTTGCTATAACTCCAGCAATAGCGTAGGCTAAAGACATGAAAAAAACATAGATAAAAGAGAGAAAAAAACTATGTTTTTTTGAAAATTTAGCATTACTTTTTGCTATGATAAGAGAAGATAAAATCGGAATCATAGGTAAAATACAAGGTGTTAAGGAGAGTAAAAGTCCATAGCCAAAAAAACTTAGTAAAATCCAAAAAAAGTTATCTGTTGCTAAAAAATTTGCTATAGAGCTTTCTTCAGATTCAATTTTAGTTTTTTTATCTGTTTTTTGAGCTTTATAAGGTTTTGAAATTTCAAAAGTATCTTTTTTAGAAATGAGATCAAAGTACCAAGTTTGAGGATTATAACACAAGCCTTGTTCAGAACAACCTTGAAATTCGAGTTTGATTAAATTTGTAGTATTTTTTGCAAAGTGCTCTAGTAGTAAATTTGGCAAAGCTAAATTTAATTTTTGATAATAAACATTTTCATTGCCTCTTGTAGAGCTTTGAGGTAGATTAATCAAAGAACTTATATCTTTTTCATTTATATATAATTTAAGTTTATTAGAATAAAGATAAATATCTTTTCCAAGTTCAATATCAATTGAGATAGAACTATTATAAGAGTTTGATTTTACATTAAAAGCTTCATTTAAAGACAATATAGAAGCAAAACATAAGCAAAAACTTAATAAAATAATACCAAAAATACGCATAAATTTCCTAAAAACTTATTTTTCCTTTATCTTTAGCTTCAATTATAATTTATTATGATAAATTTACTTTAAATACTTTATAAAGGTTTGAAAATGCAAGAAAATAATTCTTCAAAAACACAAGGGGCTGTTAAAAAGAATGAAATTTATATTTCTGTTAAAAGAAAGAAAAGTACAATAGAATATGAAAAAGATTTAAAGAATTTGCAAATTGAGCTTTTGAAATTTCAAAATCATGTTAAAGCCAAGGGTTTAAAGGTTCTTATACTTATAGAAGGACGCGATGCAGCTGGAAAAGGTGGGGCGATTAAACGTTTGATTGAGCATTTAAACCCGCGTGGTTGCCGCGTTGTGGCTCTTGAAAAACCTAGTGATGTGGAAAAAACACAGTGGTATTTTCAGCGTTATATAGCACATTTGCCCTCGGCCGGTGAGATTGTGATTTTTGACAGATCTTGGTATAATCGTGCAGGAGTAGAACCGGTTATGGGTTTTTGTACACCGCAACAACATAAAGATTTTTTAAGAGAAGTGTCTTTGTTTGAAAATATGATTTCAAATAGTGATATTATTTTTTTTAAATTTTATTTTTCAGTATCAAAAGACGAGCAAAAAAAACGTTTTGAAAAACGCCGAAGTGATCCACTTAAACAATATAAATTATCTCCTGTAGATCAAAAATCACAAGAATTATGGGATAAATATACTTTAGCTAAATACTCTATGCTTTTAGCATCTAATACTCCAACTTGTCCTTGGACTATTATTTCTTCAGATGATAAGAAAAAAGCAAGATTAAATTTATTGCGTTTTATACTTTCTAAGGTAGAATATCCAAATAAAAAAACTGGAGATTTTTCCAAAATTGATGCAAAATTAGTGCGTAGTGGAGAAGAAGAAATACGAAAAATGGAGGCGAATTTGGAAAAACTTGACAGTAAAAAAGCAGATGAGAAAATAAAAGATTTAGATTAAGGAAAAGAATGCATAAGCTGGTTGAAAATTTAGCACTAAAGTACTATGATAAAGTAGTTGATTTAAGACATCAAATTCATATGCATCCTGAGCTTGAATTTGAAGAAGAAAATACAGCTCATTTAGTGTGTAAAATTTTAGATGAGTTTGGCATTAAATATCAAAAAAATATTGCAAAAACAGGAATTTTAGCTATTATAGAAGGAAAAAAGAAGAGTCAGAAAAAACCAAAATGCGTTCTTTTAAGAGCGGATATGGATGCTTTGCCTGTACAAGAAAAAACTAATCTAAGTTATGCTTCAAAAATTGATGGTAAGATGCACGCATGTGGACATGATGGACATACAGCAGGACTTTTGGGAGCTGCTTTGATATTAAATGAGCTCAAAGATGAATTTTGTGGCACGATTAAGTTTATGTTTCAGCCCGCAGAAGAGGGAAGCGGTGGAGCTAAACCTATGATAGAATCAGGTGTATTGGAAAATCCTTATGTTGATGCGGTTTTTGGTTGTCATTTATGGGGGCCTTTGCTTGAAAATACTGCTCAAATTGTAAGTGGCGAAATGATGGCTGGAACGGATATTTTTGATTTGGAATTTATTGGCAGAGGAGGGCATGGAGCTCATCCGCATACTTGTATAGATCCTATAATTATGGCAACGCAATTTGTAAATAATATACAAAGTGTTGTTTCTAGGCGTTTAGCCCCTTATGAAGCAGGGGTGATTACCGTAGGTCAAATTTGTGCAGGAACTACTTATAATGTTATTCCTGCAAATGCTTATTTAAAAGGAACTGTGCGCTTTTTAAATGATAAAACACAAGATATTTTAAAAAGTTCTCTAGAAGAAGTAGCTGCTGCTACAGCAAAATCTAATGGCGGAGATTATAAGCTTAAATATACTAAAGAATTTCCTCCATTGATTAATGATGAAAAGGCTGCTTTGATAGCAAGAAAAGCTTTTGCAAAGGTCTTAGGAGAAGAAAATATTATTATTTCTTCTAAGCCTGACATGGGGGCTGAAGATTTTGCTTTTTTAACACGAGAAAGAATGGGAGCTTATGTATTTGTTGGAATTTCAAAGGATTTAAATCATCCAGCTTTACATCATAGTTCTACTTTTTGTTGGGATGATAAAAATTTAAAAGTCTTAATGCAAGGTGATGTGATGATGGCTTTAGAATTTTTAAATTTATAAAATGGAATTAAAAATTCACAAAAAATTCACAAAAAATGAGTAAAATTTAATCTTGATTTTTCTTTAGGATTTGTTATTATGAAAAAGAAGATTGTTTTAATCATTTTAATTGCAATACTTGGAAGTGTTGGGGCTTATTTTATTTTTTTTAATAATGATGAAAAAATCAGCTATTTAACTCAAAAAATACAAAAAAAAGATATATCTCAAACCATAGAGGCAGTAGGAAAGGTATATGCCAAAGATCAAGTCGATGTGGGTGCTCAAGTTAGCGGACAAATTATAAAACTTTATGTCGATGTGGGAACTCATGTAAAGCAAGGTGATTTGATCGCTCAAATTGACAAAGATAAACAACAAAACGATTTAGATATTACAAAAGCTCAGCTTGAAAGCGCTAAGGCTAATTTAGAGAGTAAAAAAGTTGCTCTTGAGATTGCGAGTAAGCAATATCAAAGAGAGCAAAAACTTTATGCAGCTAAAGCAAGTTCTCTTGAAAATTTAGAAACTCAAAAAAATAATTATTATACTTTAAAAGCTAATGTTGCAGAGCTTAATGCTCAAGTAGTTCAGCTTGAAATCACTCTTAAAAATGCACAAAAAGATTTAGGTTATACAACCATTACTGCTCCTATGGATGGTGTTGTGATTAATGTAGCTGTAGATGAAGGACAAACAGTTAATGCTAATCAAAACACTCCTACTATAGTCCGTATAGCTAATTTAGACGAAATGGAAGTAAGAATGGAAATAGCAGAGGCTGATGTGAGTAAGATAAAAGTAGGAACAGAGCTTGATTTTTCTTTGCTTAATGATCCTCAAAAAACTTATCATGCTAAGATTGCAAGTATAGATCCAGCTGATACTGAAGTGAGTGATTCTAGTACAAGCTCAAGCTCATCAAGTTCGAGTTCTTCAAGCTCAAGCTCATCAAATGCTATTTATTATTACGCAAAATTTTATGTAGCCAATAAAGATGATTTTTTGCGTATTGGTATGAGTATACAAAATGAAATTGTCGTAGCAAGTGCAAAGGCTGTTTTAGCAGTGCCAACTTATGCAATTAAAAGCGATCCAAAAGGCTATTATGTTGAAATTTTGGAAAATCAAAAAGCTGTTAAAAAATATGTCAAACTTGGCATTAAAGATTCTATCAATACTCAAATTTTAGAAGGTGTAAATGAAGATGAAGAATTGATAGTAAGCTCAAGTGCTGATGGCTTAGCCACTAAAATGAAGTTGAGATTTTAATGATTTTTCTTAAAAATATTTGCAAGAATATAGGTGAAAATGCCATTTTAAAAAATGTAAGTTTAAGTATAGAAAAAGGTGAATTTGTTGCTATTATAGGACAAAGTGGAAGTGGTAAAACTTCACTTTTGAATATCATAGGAACATTAGATACGCCAAGTAGCGGAACTTATGTTTTTGATGAGTATGAAGTCACTAAACTTAATAACGATGAAAAAGCAAGATTAAGGCGTGAAAAAATAGGCTTTATATTTCAAAGATATAATCTTTTAAGCTTGCTTAGTGCTAAAGAAAATGTTTCTTTACCTGCAGTTTATGCGGGAAAAAATTTACAAGAAAGAAGTCAAAATGCTAAAAAACTCTTAAATGATTTAGAATTAGCTCACAAGTTAGATTCTAAGCCAAACGAATTAAGCGGAGGGCAGCAACAACGCGTTTCTATAGCAAGAGCTTTAATCAATGGCGGAGAGCTTATTTTGGCTGATGAACCAACGGGAGCTTTGGATAGTAAAAGCGGTATTATGGTGCTTGAAATTTTACAAAAACTTAACACACAAGGTCATACTATAGTCTTAGTAACTCACGATCCAAAAATTGCAGCACAAGCTAAAAGGGTTATAGAGATTAAAGATGGAGAAATTTTAAGCGATACTAAAAAGGAAAAAGCTCAAGAAAAACTTATTTTAAAAACAATGCCCAAAGAGAAAAAAACACTTACTTTGCTTAAAAATCAAGCCTTTGAATGTTTTAAGATAGCTTATTCTTCCATACTTGCACACAAACTTCGTTCTATTTTAACTATGCTTGGAATCATCATAGGTATTGCTTCTGTAGTTTGTGTTGTAGCTTTAGGATTAGGCTCTCAAGCTAAAGTGCTTGAGTCTATTGCAAGACTTGGGACAAATACTATTGAAATTCGCCCTGGAAAAGGATTTGGGGATTTGCGTTCGGGTAAAACAAGGCTTAATTTTAGTGATTTAGAAACATTAAGATCTTTAGAATATTTAGAAGCAGTTGATGCTCATTCAAATACTTCAGGAGTGGCAACTTATACCAATATTTCTTTAAGCGCAAGAGCTGAAGGAGTAGGGGTAAATAATTTTGCTATAGAAGGTTTAAGGATAGATGCGGGAAGAATTTTAAATAATGATGATGTAAAAAATAGTACCAATGTTGCTGTATTGGATTTTAATGCTAAAAAAAATCTTTTTCCTGATGAAAAAAGTGAAAATATTTTAGGTCGTGTGGTGCTTTTTAATTCTCAACCTTTTAAGATTATAGGAGTTTTGCAAAAAGATACAGACAAGCCTATAGAAGATAATGTAGTACGTCTTTATATACCCTATACAACACTGATGAATAAGCTTACAGGAGATAGAAATTTGCGTGAAATCATAGTTAAGGTTAAAGATGATGTGAGTTCAACTTTGGCTGAAAATGCTATTATAAGAATTTTAGAAATTAAACGCGGACAAAAGGATTTTTTTACTTTTAATTCTGACACCTTTAAGCAAGCTATTACAGCAAATAAACGCACTACAACGATACTTACAGCTTGTGTGGCTGTGATTGCTTTGATTGTTGGGGGTATAGGAGTGATGAATATCATGCTTGTTTCTGTAAGTGAAAGAACAAGAGAAATAGGCATACGCATGGCTATAGGGGCTAGAAGAGAAGATATTATGATGCAGTTTTTAATCGAAGCGGTTATGATTTGTACTATAGGGGCGATTTTAGGTGTGATTTTATCGATTTTTGTTATTTTTGCTTTTAATACTTTAAGTACTGATTTTCCTATGATTTTAAATGCCTATTCTGTGCTTTTGGGACTTTTAAGTTCTATGTTTATCGGTGTGGTTTTTGGTTTTTTCCCTGCAAGAAATGCAGCAAATTTAAATCCTATTAGTGCATTATCAAAGGAATAAAGTGAAAATAATACTTAGCATTTTTTTAGCATTTTTCTTGAGCGCTTGTGGTGCAAAACTTAGCTTGCCTAAAGAAGTTGATTTAACTCAAGAACAAATGAAA
This sequence comes from Campylobacter sp. BCW_4338, assembly GCF_001763255.1. NCBI lineage: Bacteria > Pseudomonadati > Campylobacterota > Epsilonproteobacteria > Campylobacterales > Campylobacteraceae > Campylobacter > Campylobacter sp. BCW_4338. Next base: position 18,914 of record NZ_MJYJ01000003.1, on the reverse strand, counting down.
GATTTAAATCTCACTTATGATTGGTATAGATCTTATGATAATGCAAAATTAAATGAATTTCTAAATTTTGTTTTATTAAATAATAGTGATATTAATATTGCTAGAAAAACTTTGCTTTCAGCTTTGGCTAGAGCCGATTTGATTGATTATGATTTATATCCGACTTTAAGTGGAAATTTGGGTTTTGGTGCGGATAAAGATTTAAATTCAGGCAAACAAAGTAAAAATTTCAATAATTCTTTAAATTTAAGCTATGAGCTTGATATTTATGGCAAATTAAGAGATAGCGCAAGTGCGAGTGAATTTAGTGCGAAAGCAAGTGCTTATGATCTTGAAAATTTAAAAATAAGCATGATCAATACAGCTTTAAATAATGTGTTTGAGCTGGCTTATTTTAACGATGTAGATAAATTGCTTCGAGTCTATCTTTCAAATTTAGAACAAATGAAAGAGCTTTATAGCTATAAATACAAACTTGGAAAAATAGAAGAATTAGATCTTTTAAACATAGAACAAAGCTTATTAAGAGCTAAACAAAATTTATTAAGCAATGATAAAAATCGTAATTTACTCATAAAAAATTTACAAGATTTATTGGCAAAGCAAGAAGGTTTTGCCTATATAGAGTATTTTAAAACTTTATCTTTAAATGATTTTAAAACCTTAAGTCCTGATTTTAACATACCTTTAAAAGCCTTAGCATACCGTGCAGATGTGAGGTCTAAACTTAATAGCTTAAAATCAGCTTTTAAGGATTATTCTTCCATGCAAAAATCTATTTTGCCTAGCATTTCTTTAGGTGGAGCATTAAGCGGAAGTGATAAAAAAATCGATGATAGTTTTAAATTTGAAATTTTAAGTGGCAATGTTAAGATTTCTTTGCCTTTCTTAGATTATGGTAGGGTAAAGCAAAATATCAAAATTTCACAATTTACTTATGAGCAACTTTTAATTTCTTATGAACAGGCTTTGCAAAGTGCGATGAACGAATTTGCATTGAATTATAAAGATTATCAAAGCGACACCTTGCTTTTGCAAAATTTGCAAAATATTAACATTAAACAAGAACTTATCGCTAAGGCGTATTATGAAAAATATATTTTAGGAAAAAGTGAATTAAAAGATTATTTGGATGCAAATAATACTTTAAATTCTACCCAGCAAGAATTTTTAAGAGCTAGATTTAATCTTTTAAAAACCATTAATTCTTACTATCAAATCATAGCTTTAAGTTTCAATGATGAAAACTTAGAATTTCCTAAGTATTAAATTTAATAATCGATGATATTTTTTAAATCCTCGAGTAACTTTTTAGCCATCAGCTCATAGCCTTTTATAGTAAGATGTACATCATTGAGCGAAAGCTTTTGTTCTATCCATTTGTTTTTTCCCCCACTATCTTGCATAAACTGATACATATCAAAGATAAGAGTTTTTTCTTCTTTAGCAACTTCATATAATGCTTTGCGTATGGTAAAAAAATCAGGAGCAAGCTTATAGTTTTTACCCTGTTTTTGAACTACGGTTGGTGGAGAGATTAGCATGATAACAGCGTTTTTATTGTAAGTTTTTAAAATGCTAATCCATTTTTTTAAATTATTTTTGAATTTTTCTTTTTCAAACCCTTTAAAGAGTGCATCATTAGAACCATAGGCGAGAATAATCAAATCGTTGTGTAAAAGTTCTAGTTCTTTTTTTACAACTGCTTGATTCCAAGAGAGCCATAAATCACTTTTGGCACCATTGATTGCAATGGTATCTAAGAAAATATTATTATCTTTATTTGTGATGAAATATCCTCCTAGCTCAGCATCCTTTTGTAAGGCTGAAATTTGCAAAGGAAGATCAAGTTCTAGTTCTTTATAAGACCATTTGTTAATTTGTGTAGTTCTTAACTCATAGCTTTGGTTTTTTGCATCTTTGATGCTAAAAGCATTGGTATTTTGCTTGGTTTTAAATAAAAATCCTATCTTGAATTTTTTTTTATCTAAGGTTGTATCAAGGTTGATTTTTGCACCTTTGATTTTTGCTTTGGCTATTATCCCACCTAGTGGAAAATTATGTCCAGCATTAGTAGGATTTCTTGAGTTTAAAATTTCAAAGTTTTTATAAGAATAAACAAGATTAAGATTTTGTTGATATTTGGGCTGTAAAGGATAGGCAAAACCTATAGAGTTAGAGCGGATTAAATATCCTCTTATGACACGCGGAAAGAAATCAGCCGCCATATGAGAATCTCCATAAATTCTAATTCCTATGTTTTGATTTTTTTCTAATTTTTTTTCTAGATTTTTAAGATCTTTTTTTGATACATAATTTGCTAAAGCAGGGTGATTTTTGTTTTGATTGAGTATGGAATCTATTGTGTCATTTGTATTTAAATTTTGTGCATAAGAGCTAGTAAAAATAATAAAAAACAATAAGATAATTTTAAATTTATTTGCTAGCATTTTCTTCCTTAAGTTTTATGTGTTCTAATAAAAGTTTAGACATTTCTCTTGCACCACTTGGGGTAAAGTGAATCCCATCATCTGTTCTTACTTTTATACTTCTATTGTTTTCATCTTTTATATAAGCTGAGTATTCATCATTGACACTAAAAAATAGTTTAGTGTTGATAAAAATTTCTTTATTTTTAAGAATTTCATTGCTGTAAATTTTATTGAGCACTTGTATTTTTTTGTTCAAATCTTCTTTTTTTACAGGAGGGATTTCAAACCAAAAAACTTTGGCTTTATGTTTTTTAGCGATTTTAATGATTTCATCTACACGATTTGTATAAATATCTATCCAAGAAGGGGAGCCAAAACGATGGTAATTTCCTCCTTTTTTAATATCCCAAGGATCATTAGCACCAAGAAGAACAACAAGATATTTAATATTTGAGTTTTTAACAAAAGCTTCATTGGTTGCTTTTGACCAGTTAAAATAGGATTTATAAGAAAGGCCTGTATTTTGTTTACTAAGATCGGTTACCTTAAGATTTAAATTTCTTAAATCTCTATTTAAGGCTATTGCAACACCTTGCATTAAAGAATCTCCGATAAATAAAAACTCATCTCCATTTTGTAGCTCTAATTTGGTATTGTCGATAAAACTAATATTTGCATCTTGGATTAAGGTTAGATTTGTTTCTTTATGAGAAGTGTTTTCATCATTTTCTAAAGTGTTTAAAACTTTATCTATTTTACTTAAGTTTTCATCTGTTGATTTACTTTCTTGATTTGTATCTTCTTCATTGGTTTGAGGCAAGGGTTCGTTGCTTAAAATTGCACGAATTTGTTCTAATTTAATTTTGAAGCCATTGGCTTCTTTTAAAAGATCATTATGAGGATAGAATGCAAAATGATATTTTTGTTCTATATAAGAGCTAATGCTCTGATTCATAACTACAACAACCAAGCCAAGTACTATAATCAAAATGAAGAAAAATCTAACTGCACTCATCTAAAAACTCGAATAAATAAAATCAGGAATTCCATCTGGCATAAAAGCAAAAACCAAAAGTAAAATAAAAGCTATGATAAAAGGTTTTAGTAAAAATGGAGTAAGGTTTAAAATCTTAATGCAATATTCTTTAAAATTAATAAATAAAGGATAGATCATAAAAAGAACCCCAAAAGCAACCAACATGTAAATATCATTATAGGATGGAATTTGGAAGAAATTATAATAACAAGCTTTAAAATATTCTATTGCATCTTCTAGATTTTTGCTATAATAAAAGAAAATCCAAGTAAAACATACAAATTGAAAGGTTAAAAATCTTCCTAAAGCTGGAATTTTTTGTAAACTAAATTTGCTTAAAGCTAGCAAATGTATAAAAACTATGCCAATGCCATGCAATAAACCCCAAACAATAAAAGCAAGTGTATTGCCATGCCATATACCTGAAAGTATAAAAGCGATGAGTATATTAACTATAGTGCGTGGCATTCCTTTTCTATTGCCCCCTAAAGGTATATAGATATAATCTCTTATAAAGGTTGAAAGACTGATATGCCATCTAGCCCAAAAATCTTTTAGATTTTTTGCAAGATAAGGCATGTTAAAGTTAGGTGGAAGGGTAAAACCTAACATTAAAGCAAAAGCACAAACTAAATCAACATATCCGCTAAAATCGCAGTATATTTGAATCGCATAGGCGTAAATTGCGCTTAAAAGTTGTATGAAATTATAAGATTGTGGAAAGTCTAAAATACTTTTAGCATAAATTCCAAGGTAATTGGCTATTAAAACTTTTTTAACTATACCAAAAACAAGCAAGATGATGATTAAATTTGCATGTTTAAATTCGCGTTTTTGATAGGCTTGTTCAAAGAAAAAAGAACTTCGCATAATAGGCCCTGAAAGTAGTGTTGGAAAAAATGATAAGAAGGTTGCTAAATTTAAAAAGCTTTCTAAACGGCGTTTTTGGTAAACTTCTACAAGATAAGTGATAGAAGTAAAGGTATAAAAACTAATTCCTATTGGAAATACTAAATCAATATTTAAAAATTCTAAACCGAAAAAATCTAATATCTCATCAATACTTCCTTTGATGCTAGGAAAGTATTTAAAAAAACATAAATTTAAAACAATAAAAGCCATACAAGTAGCGAAAATATAACGCTTGCGACGCACAAAAATAAGCAAGGCAAAATAGTGTATAAAAAAGGTGTATATAAATAAAACCAAGGCGAAATAAGGATTGATTAAAATATAAATAATATAAGAGAAAATTAAAATTAAAATATTTTGTATTTTGTAATCATTTTTAAAAGTCCAATAAATAGCAAAAAAAGCTATCATTAAGATACTAAATTCTAAAGAAAAATAAGTCATACCTTCAATCCAAAGCGAGATTTGCCCATAGTAGGGCAAAGATTATTTTTTTCTGCTTAATGCAATATTTTTGATGTATTGATCAGCTAAATAAAGTCCATTTCCGTGTTCTCCGATTAATTTAATCTTGTCAACTATACCACGGAAAAGTGCTTCTTCTTCGTGTTGTTCGCTTACATACCATTGTAAGAAATTAAAAGTAGAATAGTCTTTATGTGTTAGCATGTGTTCAACTAAAGTATTGATTGATTTTGTGATAAATTGCTCATGTTCATAGGTTTTTTCAAAAACATCAAGCAAGGATTTGAAATTTTGTTCAGGCTGTTTTACTTCTTGAAGCTCTACATGAGAATCTGTTTCATTAAGATAAGTGATAAGCTTTTTGGCATGATCGCTTTCTTCGCTTGCATGTGCAAACAAGAAGGCTCCAGCTCCATCAAGACTGTTTTCATAGCACCAAGAGCTCATACTAAGATATAAGTTCGCTGCATACATTTCTTTGTTTATTTGTTCATTGAGTAATTTTACAACTTCTTTAGAAAGCATTCTTATCTCCTTATTAAAATTTAAAATGTTTTATAATGATATATTATTTTTTTAAAAACAAGCTAAATTTTTTGATAGTTAAAAATTATATTTAAGAAAAATGCAAAATAAAAAATGTTTCCAAAATGTTTCCAAGTTTTTTTAAACTTCCATTACTTTTTTTAAAGTTAAGGAGAAAAAATGAAAAAAATTCTATCTTTAAGTGTGGCAAGTTTTGCGCTTTGTGGTGCTTTAAATGCAGCAGATTTAAAAATCGCAGGTTCATCGACTGTGTATCCTTTTACTTCTTTTGTAGCTGAAGAATACGCTTCGATTAAAAATACAAAAACTCCTATAGTAGAGAGCTTGGGAACAGGGGGTGGATTTAAGGTATTTTGCGAAGGAACTACTGATATTTCTAATGCTTCAAGACCTATGAAATTAAGTGAATTTGAAACTTGCAAAAAAGCAGGAGTAACTGATATAGTAGGGATTATGATAGGTTATGATGGTATAGTTTTAGCTCAAAATAAAACCAATGCTCCATTAAATATCACAAAAAAAGAACTTTTCTTAGCATTGGCAAAAGAAATTCCACAAAATGGAAAACTTATACCAAATCCTTATACAAACTGGAATCAAATCAATAAAAATTTACCAAATCGTAAAATTAGTGTTTATGGTCCACCATCAAGTTCAGGAACAAGAGATACTATAGAAGAGCTTGTTATGAGTGATGTGTCTAAAAAAATTCCTGAGTATAAAGGCGAGTATAAAACTTTGCGTCAAGATGGTGCTTATATCCCAAGCGGTGAAAATGATAATCTAATCGTTTCAAAACTTACTATTGATAAAGATGCTTTTGGAATTTTTGGTTATAGCTTTTTAGTGAGCAACTCAGATAAAATCAATGTCGCTACTATCGATGGTGTTACACCAAGTGAAGAAAATATTGCAGATGAAAAATACGAACTTGCAAGAAGCTTGTTTATTTATATCAATGCTAAGAAAAATCCAAAAGAAGCCTTTGATTTTGCAAAAATTTACATGAGTGATGATTTGGCAAAAAGTGGCGGAGAACTTGAAAAAATAGGACTTGTTCCTTTAAGCGATGATAAATTAAAAGCTTCTCAAAAACATATAGAAGATAGAAAAATTTTAAATGATGAGCTTGTAAAAGCTGGAAAAGTTTTTTAAGGAAAAACTTTGCTAAAAGAAAAAATAATCAAATTTGCACTTTTTTTATGTGCTTTTGTAAGCGTGATAGTAAGCTTTGCTATCATGCTTACAATTTTAATTGAAGCTTTAAAATTCTTTCAAAAAGAAAGTGTTGCTACCTTTTTATTCTCAAGTCAGTGGGCAGCTGATGCAGCTTTTATGAATGCAGATGGCACGAGCAAACAAGGTGTTTTTGGAGCGCTATCGCTTTTTTGGGGAACTTTTTATATTTCATTGATTGCTATGCTAACGGCTTTACCTTTAGGGGTTATGTGTGCTATATATTTAGGTGTTTTTGCTGGCAAAAAATCTAAAAATTACTTAAAACCTATTTTAGAAATCATTGCAGGGATTCCTACTGTTGTTTTTGGATTTTTTGCAGCTATAGTCGTAGCGCCTTTTATAGTGTGGTTTTTTTCTTTATTTGGCATACAAGCAAGTTTTCAAAGTGCTTTAGGCGCAGGTTTTATCATGGGGATCATGATAGTGCCTATAGTGGCTTCGTTATCTCAAGATTGCATTGAAGCAGTAAGCGAGAAAAGGATTAATGGCGCTTATGCTTTAGGTATGACAAAAAAAGAAGTGGTTTTTGCTGTGATTTTACCTGAGGCTATTCCTGGTATAGTTGCAGCTTGTCTTTTAGGACTTTCAAGAGCCTTAGGCGAAACTATGATAGTGGTAATGGCAGCTTCTTTGCGTCCAAATTTAACGATGAATTTTTTAGAAGATATGACAACAGTAACGGTAAAAATCGTAGAAGCTTTAAGCGGAGATCAAGCTTTTGATAGTTCTTTAGCTTTGAGTGCTTTTTCTTTAGGTTTGGTGCTTTTTATCATCACTTTAATCATCAATATGTTTAGCGTTTATCTCATCAATCGCTTTCACAAAAGGAAAAATTTATGAAAAAACTTTTTAAAAAAAGACAAAAAGCTTCAAAGTCTTTTAAAAGACTTTGTAAAATGGGGCTTTATATTAATTTAATTTTTCTTTGTATCTTTTTAGGAAGTGTGGGTTATCTTGGAATTGGAGCTTTTAAGCAAACTTATATTTTTGTAGAGGCTAATAGAAATTCTCCTGTTTATGATCTTTTATCTCGTGCTGAGCAAAGAAAAATAAGAACAGGGCAAATCACTGAAAAAACTTGGCTTTTGGCAAATTCAGAAGTGGATCAATATATGAAGCAAAAATATAATCGCCTTAGTGAAAAACAAAGAACTTTAGTCGATGATCTTGTGCAAAAAGGCGATATAGAGCTTAAATTTAATAGCAATTTCTTTTTAAATGGGGACTCAAAATCTCCTGAAAATTCAGGAATTTTATCTTCAGTTGTAGGGACTTTGCTTGTTATGCTTGTTTGTATGGTTGTGAGTGTTCCTATAGGCGTTGCAGCAGCAATTTATTTAGAAGAATTTGCACCGCAAAATTTATTTACACATTTTATAGAAGTGTGTATTAACAACCTTGCAAGTATTCCAAGTATCTTGTTTGGACTTTTAGGACTTGGAGTGTTTATCAATCTTTTTGGAATGCCTCGATCAAGTGCTTTAGTGGGTGGGCTTACTTTGGCGATCATGAGTTTACCTATTATCATTGTTTCAACCAAAGCGGCTTTAAAAAGTGTGGACATTAACATGAAAAATGCTGCTTATGCCTTAGGTATGACAAAGGTTCAAATGGTAAAAGGTATTATGTTGCCTTTGGCTATGCCTATGATTTTAACAGGTTCTATTTTGACTTTAGCTGGGGCTATAGGCGAGACTGCACCTTTGATGATTATCGGTATGATAGCATTTATCCCTGATGTAGCTAGTTCGATTTTTGATCCAACTAGCGTTTTGCCTGCTCAAATTTACTCATGGTCAGCTATGCCAGAGCGTGCATTTTTAGAAAGAACAGCAGCGGGTATTATTGTGCTTTTAGGACTTTTAGTCGTGTTAAATCTTAGTGCGATATTATTAAGAAAATATTTTCAAGGAAAATTAAAGTGATAGCAAAAACAACAAATTTAAATTTATTTTATGGAAAAAAACAAGCTTTATTTGATATCAATATGCAAATAGAACAAAACAAAATTACCGCACTCATCGGTGCTTCAGGATGCGGTAAATCCACTTTTTTGCGTTGTTTTAACAGAATGAATGATAAAATCGCAAAAATCGATGGTTTGGTAGAAATTGAAGGAAAAGATGTTAAAAATCAAGATGTAGTAGCTTTGCGTAAAAATGTAGGCATGGTTTTTCAACAACCTAATGTTTTTGTAAAAAGCATTTATGAAAATATCTCTTATGCACCAAAACTTCATGGTATGATTAAAAATAAAGATGAAGAAGAAGCTTTGGTGGTGGATTGTTTGCAAAAAGTAGGACTTTTTGAAGAGGTTAAAGATAAATTAAAGCAAAATGCTCTAGCTCTTTCAGGCGGACAACAACAACGCCTTTGTATCGCAAGAGCTTTAGCAATAAAACCTAAGCTCTTGCTTTTAGATGAGCCAACTTCCGCACTTGATCCTATTAGCTCAGGTGTTATAGAAGAGCTTTTAAAAGAATTAAGTCATAATCTTTCTATGATTATGGTAACGCATAACATGCAACAAGGCAAACGCGTGGCTGATTATACTGCATTTTTTCACCTTGGAGAGCTTATAGAATTTGGTGAAAGTAAAGAATTTTTTGAAAATCCAAAACAAGAAAAAACCAAGGCTTATCTAAGCGGTGCTTTTGGATAATAAAGCCGCTTTTTAGCGGTTTTTTATTTTAAGAAAAATTTGTTAAAATTTGCCTTTTATCTTTGTAAGGCATTAATTATGGCAAAAAAACAACTCTCTTTAACAAGGCTTAGTTTTCCTATATTTTGGGACTTGCTTTCTAAGTATTTAACCGTGATTATCAATACCGCTATGGTGTCGCATTATTCTAATTTTCTTGTCGGTGCTATGGGGGCTGGAAATCAAATTTTAGATCTTTTTATCACTATTTTTTCATTTTTAAGTGTGGGTTGTAGTGTGGTGATAGCTCAGGCTATTGGTGCAAAAGATCATGTTTTAGCAAGAAAAGTGATTCATCAAAGTTTGTTTTTAAATGCACTTTTAGGCTTTGTGTGTGGCGCGCTTATTTTATGGCATGGGAAGTATTTGCTTTATCTTTTAAAAATCCCACAAGAATTGCTCAAAGATAGTGAAATTTACTTGCATATGCTTGCAATTTGTTTGTTTTTTGATGCCATAGGAATTGTTTTAGCTGCTATTGTAAGGGTTTATAATATGGCTTATTGGGTCATGCTTATAGGCTTTTTGATGGATATAGTGGTGATTTGTGGAAATTATTATGTTTTGCATCATACAAAATCAGAACTTTTTGGAGTGGGGCTTAGTAATATTTTTGCTCGTATTGTTGCTATAGTGGCTTTACTTGTGATACTTTTTTATAAACTTAAAATTCATCTTAAAATCAAAGAAATGATAAAACTTGAAAAAGAGGTATTAAAAAAGGTTTTAAATATAGGTGGATTTTCAGCAGGGGAAAATCTTTTGTGGATAGTCCAATACACTATAGCTTTTGCTTTTGTAGCAAGCTTAGGCGAAGCAAGTTTGAGTGTGCAAACGATTTATTTTCAAATTTCAATGCTTATCATGCTTATAGGACAAGCTACAAGCATAGCTAATGAAATCATAGTAGGTAAATTAGTCGGTGCTAGATATGAAAATATAGCTTATAAGCATGCTTGGCGTGCTTTGTATTTTAGCGTGATAGCGAGTGCTTTAGTGGCACTTTTAAATTATCTTTGTCAAGATTTTACTATGCAAATTTTAGGGCTTAAAGAAGAGTTAAAAAATTTAATGATACCTTTATTTGCTCTTTCAATCTTTCTTGAAATTTCACGAACTTTCAATATAGTCATGGTTAATTCCTTGCGTGCAAGTGGTGATGCCAAGTTTCCATTTTTTAGCGGACTTATTTTTATGATGGGAGTATCTTTGCCTGTGGGTTATGTGCTTTGTTTTCATTTTAATCTTGGAATTTTAGGGGTTTGGATAGGATTTTGTGCGGATGAGTTTTTGCGTGGAATGGTAAATTCATACAGATGGAAAAGTAAAAAATGGCAAGGCAAAGCTCTAGTTTAAAATCATTTATTTATAAAGATGAGTGTTATTTTTATTCTAAAAAACGCATAAAAACTTTAAGATTAAGGCTAAATGAAAGGGGTGAATTTGTTCTTAGCATTCCTTATTTTTGCACTTTTAAAAGTGTTTATGAGTTTTTAGATAAATCAAGTTCTTGGATAAATGAGGCAAAAAAAAGATTTGAAAAAAAAGTTTTAAAAGATGATGAATTAATCTTTTTAGCTAAAAAATATAAAATTATTTTTGATGAAAATGTCAAAAAAACTTATTTTGATAAAGATAAAATTCTTTGTCAAAATAAAGCAAAATTAGATTTATTTTTAAGAGAAAATGCCAAAAAGATTTTTACTTTTTATCTTAAAAAATGGAGTCAAAAAACAGGTTTATTTTATACGCATTTAAGCATTAAAAATATGAAAACGCGTTGGGGTTCATGTAATCATAATAAAGCTTATATTAATTTAAATTTAAAACTCATTCAAAAGAGTTTAAAGGCTATTGAATATGTGATTTTGCATGAAATCAGCCACTTAAAATTCCCCAATCACAGCAAAGAATTTTACTCTTTTATGGAGCATTTTATGAGCGATTTTAGACAAAGAGAGAAAGAATTTTTAAGTTAAAAATGTTATATTTATAGTTTATTTTTCAAAAAAGGCATAATATGACTTTGGATTTTGATTTTATTTATAATGCGGATAATGATATTTTTGAATATTTATTGTGTTTTTATGCGAAAAATTATAACTACACCCTTAGTAAAGAAGAAAATACCTATCATTTTTCTATTGATGCAGATGAAGAAAATTTAAAGACTTTTTGTGATTCTTTAAATTTCATGAGTCATAGTGTTTTTTTGAAAAAATTTGATGTAAAAGTGGGGCAGGATTTTAGTCTTTGTATGCCAGAAGATAAAGAATTTTCAAAATTTTCTTATATTACTCATTTAAATTCTAATGCTTATCAAGAAAAAAAACTTTTAAACAAAAATGAATGGGGCGTGTTTTGTGAGTGTGAATTTTCAAGCAATTTATCAGAATTTGAAAAAATCAATGAAGAAAATTTCAATACTTTTTTAAATCTTGCCTTTGATTTGTTAAGTCAAGAAAAAAAGATTTATTTAAAAGATAAAAATGGCGTTTATGAATTTTCTTTGTTTAAGAACGAATTTATAGGAGATTTTTTACTTCCTTGTGATATTAAGGCTATAAATTCAGTTTTTGTTTGTTCAAATGAAAATTTAAAACTTCTTGCAAGTTTAGAAAAACCTTTGATGAAGCTAAGACTTAATGCCATGTTTAGAAAAAATCACAATCTTGATTTTAATGATTTTAAAATCAGACTTGCTAGAGATTTGTTTTGCTTTGCTTTAGGTTTAAAACTTTTTGAAAATGAATATAAATTTTTAAGCGTAAAAAAAATAGAAGAATACCAAAAAGATTTTTATATCAGTGCTTTAGATGAGCAAGTGGTGGTTTTGGAAGGCTTTGAATTTATCAATGCTAAGGCAAGAGAGCTTATTTTTTCTAAAGAAGATAAAAATATGGCAAGAATTTCTTATCTTGTAAGCCGTTATAAAGAAAAAGCTTTTATTTTAGAGCTTAGCAAAGATGATGAAGATATTTTGCTTATTAACAAAGAGCTTAATTTGCTTAAACTTTCTTTACCAAAGCACAGCAAAGAACTTTATGAAGAGATTAAAAAAGATGAAATTGGTGCAAGGCTTTTAGAAAATTTTAGCAAGGAATTTCCTCTTTTAGATGAAAATTTTGAGCTTCAAAACAATTTTTATTCCTTGCTTGGCTTGGTAGGTAGAGTGCTAAATTTGGGTAAAAATTTACAAGAGAGTGCTAGTGAGCTTTTAAAAATTGCTGATGAGTCAAAAATGCCTCGCGGAGTAAAGATTGATTATCGCTTGAAAGAAGATAAAAGTTTTGATTATACAAGAACCTTAAGATCTACTATGAGTTTTATGTTAGCAGGTGTGGATAGTGCTAATATCGCTTATGGAGCGGTTGAGAGTTTGGCTTATTTCTTGCGTGATACTTATGATGAATTAAGAGAGAAAAAGCAAAGTGATTTAGCACTTATAAGTGGATCTTTGTTTGAACATAAATCTTTACTTAAAAATACTTTAAAACATCTTAAAAATTGTCAGTTAAGCGATGTGCCGTTTAGGATATAAGATCAAAATTTCAGGTCTAGTTCAAGGGGTGGGTTTTCGCCCTTTAGTTTATGAACTAGCTTTGAAATCAAAGCTTTTTGGAGAGGTAAGAAATGATGGTTTTGGGGTAGAAATCATCCTTGCTTGTACTCAAAAAGAATGTGAAAATTTCATAGAAAATTTAAAAAATCATCTCCCACCTTTAGCAAGAATAGACAAGCTTATAATTACGCAAATTTCTATTTCAAACTATGAAAATTTTAACATCACTCCTTCTTTAAAGAATGCAAAAAGCACACCTATGTTAAGTGATTTTGCGCTTTGTAAGGAATGTAAAAAAGAATTTTTTGATGAAAAAAATCCACGCTTTTTATATCCCTTTATCACTTGCACACATTGTGGGCCACGCTTTAGTATTATAAAAAGTCTTCCTTATGATAGGATTAATACTTCCATGCAAGAATTATTGATGTGTGAGTTTTGCAAAAGCGAATACGAAGATCCTAAAAATAGGCGTTTTCATGCCCAGCCTATTAGTTGTCCTAAGTGTAAAATCAATGTTTTTCTTAAAAATCCAAAGGGTGAAATTTTAGCCAAAGATCAAGAAGCTTTTATGCAAAGTTCGAAGTTTTTAAAGGAAGGTAAAATTTTAGCCATAAAAGGCATGGGCGGTTTTCATCTCATGTGCGATGCTTTTAATGAAGAAGTTTTAAAAACTCTAAGACTTAGAAAAAATCGCCCCAAAAAACCCTTTGCTTTGATGTGTAAAGATTTACAAAGTGCTAAAGAACTTGCCTTTATAGATGAAAAAGAAGAAGCTTTGCTTGGCGGGGTTTTAGCTCCTATTGTGATTTTAAAGGCAAAAAAAGCCTTTTCTTTAATCGCACCTGATGTTGATAAAATCGGTATTATGCTAGCTTATACGCCTTTACATCTTTTGCTTTTTGAGTATTTTAAAGGAAGTCTTGTGGCAACAAGTGCGAATTTAAGCGGAGAAAGTATCATTAAAGATGAGTTTAATTTGTGTCAAAAACTTGATAAAGTTTTTGATTTTTATTTGGATTATGATAGAGAAATTATCAACGCAAGTGATGATAGCATAGCTCAAGTGGTAAATGGTAAAACTATGTTTTTGCGTACTTCAAGGGGTTTAAATCCTTTTTATTTGGAAAGAAATTTTAATAAAAAAGGCACTTTTTTAGCTTTGGGCGCGGAGCTTAAAAATGAATTTGTGATTTTTTATGAAAATAAACTTTTAATTTCTCCTTATATAGGGGATTTGAAAAGTCTTGATGTGCATGAGAGATTTTTTAAACTTTTAGAATTTTTTAAACAAAATTATGATTTGAAATTTGATGCGATTTTGTGCGATAAACACCCGCATTTTAGCTATGCAAAAGAATTTGAAGAAAGGATTAAAATTTCTCATCATTATGCGCATTTTTGTGCGGCTTATTTTGAATACGAAGAAAATTTTGCAAAAGATGAAAAGGCTTTAGCTTTTATTTGTGATGGAACAGGTTATGGTGAAGATGGCAAAATTTGGGGTGGAGAAGTTTTTGTAGGAAATTTAAAAGAATATGAAAGAATTGCACATTTTGAAAATTTCACTCTTATAAATAGTGATATTAAAAATATACAAAATTTGGCTCTAGGTCTTATTTTTCATTATGATTTAGAAGATAAGGCTAAGGAGTTTTTAGCAAAAATTCCAAAAATTAAACTTGAAAATCTTAAAAAAATTTATTCACATTCTAACTTACAAACAAGTTCCTTAGGACGCATTATCGATGCTTTTGGAAGTATTGTTTTTAACTTAGAAAAAAGCTCTTATGAGGCTCAAGTTGGCTTGATGTGTGAAGCTTTTTATGATAAAAATCTTGATTTTTCTTATAAGCTTTTTGTAGAAAAAGGGCAGGTTAATTTTAAAAATTTAATCCTAGGGGCTTTGCAAGATGAAAAAACTAAGGCAATTACAGGTATGTTTAATGCTTTGGCAAATTTTATCATAGATTTTAGCAAAGATTATGATTTAAAAGTGCTTTTAAGTGGAGGAGTTTTTCAAAACAAAACCTTACTTGAAATTTTAAAAGCTAAAAATTTTGATTTTTTTGTACCTTTAAAATACCCTTGCAATGATAGCTCCATAGCTTTAGGGCAAATGGTACATTTTTTAAATTTAGAAAAATAAAGCAAATATTCTAAAAACTCATAATTTTTTAATGCTTTTAAGGTTAAAATGAAACAAAAAATATAAAAGGAAAGAAAATGTGTAAAGATTGCGGCTGTTCTATAAATTCAAGCCATACGCACGATCATCATCACGATCACCACCATGAAAATCC
Organism: Campylobacter sp. BCW_4338; assembly: GCF_001763255.1. Lineage (NCBI taxonomy): Bacteria > Pseudomonadati > Campylobacterota > Epsilonproteobacteria > Campylobacterales > Campylobacteraceae > Campylobacter > Campylobacter sp. BCW_4338. The sequence continues at coordinate 3,718 of NZ_MJYJ01000003.1, read as the reverse complement.
AAGCTTAAAAGAGAGTAAAACCATAGAAGTGATTTCTAAAATTTTAAGCAAAAACGACGAAGAAGCTAAGCACAATAGAGCGCATTTTAATGAAGCTAACACGCTTTGTATCAATTTAATGAGTTCTCCAGGTAGTGGAAAAACCACGCTTTTAGAAAGTACGATCAAGGCTTTGAAAAATGAGCTTAAAATCGCTGTGATTGAAGGGGATTTAGAAACCAATAATGACGCTCTAAGGGTAAAAAATGCCGGAGCTTTGGCATATCAAATCACTACAGGGCAAAGCTGCCATTTGGATGCTTTTATGGTGCATGAGGCTTTGCATCATTTGGCAATTGATGATGTGGATTTGCTTTTTATAGAAAATGTTGGAAATTTAGTTTGTCCTGCAAGCTATGATTTAGGAGAGCATTTAAATGTGGTTTTGCTTTCGGTAACCGAAGGAAGTGATAAACCGCAAAAATATCCTGTGATATTCAAAAAGGCTGATATAGTTTTAATCACAAAGGCAGATTTGGCTCATCATTTTGATTTTGATGTTAAAGAGGCGACTAGGTTGATTAAAGAATTAAATCCTAGAGCAGATATTATCACTCTTGATGCAAAAAATGGCACCAATATGGAGCTTTGGTATAAGGTGCTTAAACTTAAAAAGGAGCTTTTTTAATGTGTTTATCCATACCTTCTGAAATTTTAGAAATCGATGAGTTAAACAATGCTTTAGTGCAAACTTTAGGTGTGAAAAGAAAAGTTAATTTGGATTTGATTGATGAGCCTTTAAAACAAGGCGATTATGTCTTAATCCATGTAGGCGTTGCTATGGAAAAAATCGACAAAGAAGCTGCACTAGAAAGCATTAAAACCTATCAAGAAATAGTAGAAAAAATGAATAGCGGAGAGATAAAAAGCGATGAGGGAGATTTGGGTTTAAATGAATTTCATCGATGAATTTAGAGATAAAGAAAGTATTTTAGCTTTAAAAAAACTCATAGAACAAGAACTTAAAAATCCTATTAACATCATGGAAATTTGCGGTGGGCATACGCATAGTATTATGAAATATGCCCTGCCTTCTATTTTGCCAAAGGAAATTAACTTCATCCATGGGCCAGGATGTCCTGTTTGTGTTATGCCAAGAGTTCGCATTGATACAGCCATTAAACTAGCCTCTATGAAAGATACGATTTTTTGTACTTTAGGAGATCTTTTAAGAGTGCCTGGAAGTGAAATTTCTTTACTGGATTTAAGAGCTAAAGGGGCTGATGTTAGAGCACTTTATTCTCCGCTTGAGGTTTTAGAAATCGCTAAGCAAAATTTAAATAAAAATATCATCTTTTTTGCTATAGGCTTTGAAACCACTACGCCTATGAGTGCTTTACTTCTTCAAAAGGTTATAGAAGAGAAAATAAATAATGTCTTTTTTCATATCAATCATATCACAGTTCCAGCACCTATAGAAGCGATTATGAATGATGAAAATGTAAAAATCAATGCTTTTTTAGGCCCTTCTCATGTGAGTGTGATTACAGGTTATGGTATTTATGAGCCTTTAGCAGCAAAGTTTAAAACCCCTATAGCAGTGAGTGGTTTTGAGCCAGTTGATATTTTAGAGAGTGTGTTAAATATTATAAAACAAAGCAATGAAGGCACTTTTAAAGTGTACAATCAATACAAAAGAGCCGTAAGTAAAGAAGGCAATGTTAAAGCGCAAAATTTGGTAAAAAAATACTTTAGAGTGTGTGATTTTGAATTTCGTGGCTTAGGACTTATTAAAGATGGAGGTTTGGAGCTAAAAGAAGAATTTAGCGCCTATGATGCAAGTAAAAAATTTGATTGTGCGGTGCAAAGTAAAAATGAAAGCAAAGCCTGTATTTGCGGACAAATTTTAAGAGGTTTGGCCAAGCCTTATGATTGTAAAGTTTTTGGTAAGGCTTGCACGCCAAGAAGTCCTATAGGAAGTTGCATGGTTTCTGGTGAGGGTGCTTGTGCGGCGTATTATAAATACTCAAAGGTGAATGTATGAAAAATATTTCCTTAGCTCACGGAGGTGGTGGAGAAGAGATGAATGAGCTTTTAACTAAGCTTTTTAAGATCTTTGATAATGAAATTTTAAACGCAAATAATGATGCGGCGATTTTAGGAAATTTGGCTTTAAGCACGGATTCTTTTGTTTTAAGTCCGATTTTTTTAGATGAAGAGGTTAATATAGGCAAACTTTGTGTTTGTGGTTCTATTAACGATGTTTTGATGGTAGGTGCTAAGCCAAAATATCTAAGCTTAGGACTTATCTTAGAAGAAGGTTTTGAGCTAGAAAAACTAGAACGCATTTTAAAAAGCATTAAAGAAGAATGTGAAAAATGTGGAGTCATGTTAGTTTGTGGCGATACTAAAGTCGTTCCTAAGGGTAAAGCAGATGAAATTTATATCAACACTACGGCCCTAGGTGAAATTATTTCTAAAAAAGAAAGTAAAAATATCAAAGCAGGGCTTAGCATACTTCTTTCAGGTGATATAGGAAGGCATGGAGCTAGTGTTTTAATCAAAAGAAATGAGCTAGAAGCCGATATTAAAAGCGATTGCAAGGCTTTAGATAAAGAGGTTTTAGAGCTTTTAGAAAATGATATAAAGGTTGTAGCTATGAGAGATGCTACTCGCGGGGGGCTTAGTGCGGTTTTAAATGAGTGGGCAAAACAAAGCGGAAATGATCTTTTAATCTTTGAAGAAAAAATCATCGTTCAAGATGAGGTTTTAGGACTTTGTGAGCTTTTTGGTTATGAAGCTTATGAGCTTGCAAATGAAGGCACTTTCATACTTTGCGTGGAAAAAGAAGATGAATTAAAAGCCTTAGAAATTCTAAAAAAATACAATGTAAATGCGAGTATTATAGGAGAAGTTTTAGAAGAGAAAAAAGCACGCGTGATTTTACAAAACGCTTATGGGGCAAAACGCTTTTTAGAAAGCCCTAAAGGCGAACTTTTACCAAGAATTTGCTAATGCACGAATTAAGTATAGTTGAATCTTTAATCGAACTTTGCGAAGAAAATGCCTTAAACAATAAGGCTTGTAATGTGCAAGAAATTTATGTAAAAATCGGACGTTTAAGCGGTATAGAAGTGGATCTTTTTAAGCGTTGTTTTGAAACTTTTAAAGAAAACTCAAATATTTGCAAAAATGCTAAACTTTTTATAGAGCTTGCTCCGCTTGAAATTTTATGCTTAAAATGCGATCAAATAAGCATTTTAGAAGAAAATGTTTTTAAGTGTCCTAAATGTGAAAGTATAGAATATAAAATCACACAAGGTGAGGACTTGCATCTTATGCGACTTGTGATGAAATAATACATTGTGATACTTGGTTAAGTATAGCTAATTTATAGATAAAATATCTAAAAAATATAAAATCAAAAATTTTAAATTTTATCTAGAATATAAAAACTAAAGATGATAATTTTAAATAAAATTTATAAACACCACAAAAATATTTACAACATTTCATACAAATTTACTCTCATTAAATCAATTTTTTATATAAAATAAAATTTAAATTTAAACTATATAGTTTTATAATAATTAGTATTTAATTATACTTTAAGTTTAAATATTTTATTATTCCGCTATTTTATTTTTATATTTTATATTATTATTAAAAAATAAAAAATATGAAATTAATTTCAAAATAAATCATTTTAAATAAGGAAGGAGAAAAATATTTGAGTAAA
>NZ_MJYJ01000002.1:0-1631 GCF_001763255.1 Campylobacter sp. BCW_4338 | reverse complement strand
TGTTTTATTTTCCATTTTTCCATTCCTTATAAATTTTTTTAATTTTAAATATAAATGTTAAAGGGTTTTTAATAAAAGCATTGCCTAGCCTATAAAATAAATACTTTTTACATTTTAACATTTCGTTATAATCAGCATATTGTTCCAATGGAATTAATTTAATATTTGGATTTATTCTAATAAGTACATTATACATCATCATTTGTATTTTATGCAATATATATAAATAAATAATAGTTAAAGGCAAAAATAAAGCTTTTATAGGATTTTTTGCCTTTATTATAGCTTTTCCTATTTTATAAGATAATTGGTTTTTTATTCTATCTACTGCCCCATATGGTTTATAATGATTTTGATTAAATTTGGAAATATTGTCAAATAATATCTCTTCATAAAATGGAGTTTCTCTAGCATATTTCCACCAACAATCCGCATAAGGAAGGTATGGGTGCGACCAAGGTTTAAAGTAATCACAATAGTGTATAATATATGGATTTTTTTTAGATGATTCAAAATCACATATAATCCTTTTATCTAGATACACTTCTTTATATTTTTCCACTACAGATTCTATATTCCACATAAAATTCCATTTAAAACTAATATAATACACTTTATTTTTACAGACATAATTTAACACATCCTGATCTGGACAATAAAGATTATTTTCCAACAAACTCAAAGATTTAAAACAATTATCTACAAATTTATTTTGATTGCATTTATCAATATTAAAAATTAAAACACCGGAGTTAAAATATTTTTCATCTTCTATTTTTAATATTTTATTGATAAATACAGAATATTCACAATTAATTTTTAGTTTAATATTTTCCACAACAATATCCCTAATTGCGCCAATATAATTATCTTGAATATTTACATTATATAAATCATTTATATCATTTTTAACTATTATATCGCAATCTAAATATATCACTTTTTTATATTTTTTAAATATAAAAGGTATCAAAAATCTATAATACATTGATATAGTAAAATGCCCAGTACCATATAATTTAACCTTATATTTGTTAGTAAATTTTTCAACTAAAGACTTAATATTTAAAAAAATAATTTTAGCATTATGGAATCTGCATGAATTTAAAAATTTTATAATAGTTTTACTTTTTAATTCAGTATGCAATATATATATTATGCAATATTTGCTAGAATTCAAATTACTCACTAAAGAACCAATTGCCACTCTTAAAGCACCAATATAATTACTATCAACAGAGAATACAATTGGTATATTTGTTTTATTTTCCATTTTTCCATTCCTTATAAATTTTTTTAATTTTAAATATAAATGTTAAAGGGTTTTTAATAAAAGCATTGCCTAGCCTATAAAATAAATACTTTTTACATTTTAACATTTCGTTATAATCAGCATATTGTTCCAATGGAATTAATTTAATATTTGGATTTATTCTAATAAGTACATTATACATCATCATTTGTATTTTATGCAATATATATAAATAAATAATAGTTAAAGGCAAAAATAAAGCTTTTATAGGATTTTTTGCCTTTATTATAGCTTTTCCTATTTTATAAGATAATTGGTTTTTTATTCTATCTACTGCCCCATATGGTTTATAATGATTTTGATTAAATTTGGAAATATT
>NZ_MJYJ01000001.1:0-1871 GCF_001763255.1 Campylobacter sp. BCW_4338 | reverse complement strand
TGTTTTATTTTCCATTTTTCCATTCCTTATAAATTTTTTTAATTTTAAATATAAATGTTAAAGGGTTTTTAATAAAAGCATTGCCTAGCCTATAAAATAAATACTTTTTACATTTTAACATTTCGTTATAATCAGCATATTGTTCCAATGGAATTAATTTAATATTTGGATTTATTCTAATAAGTACATTATACATCATCATTTGTATTTTATGCAATATATATAAATAAATAATAGTTAAAGGCAAAAATAAAGCTTTTATAGGATTTTTTGCCTTTATTATAGCTTTTCCTATTTTATAAGATAATTGGTTTTTTATTCTATCTACTGCCCCATATGGTTTATAATGATTTTGATTAAATTTGGAAATATTAAAATAATTATAAAAATTTGTTAAATTATAAATTTCATTTTTATAATTTAAAGGATCATTTTTTATATAAGTTATCTTAAAAGCCTCTATATAAAAATTTATATAAAATATTTTATATAAATTATAAGCAAATAAAAAATCATTTTTCTCTAATTTTTGGATATCTGTAAGCGTTTTTTTTGCAATTTCAATCCAGCTAAAAATATTATAATACTGTCTCATTTCATCAAAATCATCAAAATATTTTAGAAGATATTTCATACGTTCTGGTATATCAGATAAAATTAAATTAGACTTGTCATAATTACAATCACTTCCTTTTCTAATTCTGTAGTTTGTAAGTTTCTTTTTAGTAATTAAAATATTGTTAATATTCAAAATTAAAACAAATGAAAAATAATTATCTTCCCTAACAACATTATCTATAAATTTTATATTATTTTTTTTTATAAAATTAAAATCTATAAACATTGCCCAAGCACAACATAAAAAAAAACCATAATCGTTAAGTTTTGATAATATTAATAATCTATCAACAATAATATCTGAAGATAAATAAGGGAAAAATCTAATACTTGATGCACCGCTCCAATTTAAAACATCATTTATTTCATTAAAAATAGTAAAATCAAAACAAACTAAATCTACTCCATTCATTCTTTTTACACACTCTTCTATGCAATCAAGTTCCCAATAATCATCAGAATCTAAAAAGATAATATAGTCTATACTAGGATAAATAAAATCAGATAAATCTTTAGTAGTATGAAAAGCTTTATAGCTCTTATATACTGTATAAATTTCATAGGGATTATTACCTTCTATATTAAATTCTATTAAAGAATTTATTTCTAAAATTTGAGTTTTATTTTTAAGTATATATTCTCCACTAAAATATTCTATGCCGACATTTCTAGCCGTACCTTGACCACCATTTTTTTTATCAAAAAGTATAAATCTTTCATCTTTTAAAGTATATTCTTTAGCTATATTAAATGAGTTTTCATCAGTGCTACCATCATTTACAAGTATAACTTGTAAATTTTTATAAGTTTGATTAATAACACTATCTAAACATTCTTTTAAATATTTTTCTACATTATAGATTGGGATAACTACGCCTACTGTTTTATTTTCCATTTTTCCATTCCTTATAAATTTTTTTAATTTTAAATATAAATGTTAAAGGGTTTTTAATAAAAGCATTGCCTAGCCTATAAAATAAATACTTTTTACATTTTAACATTTCGTTATAATCAGCATATTGTTCCAATGGAATTAATTTAATATTTGGATTTATTCTAATAAGTACATTATACATCATCATTTGTATTTTATGCAATATATATAAATAAATAATAGTTAAAGGCAAAAATAAAGCTTTTATAGGATTTTTTGCCTTTATTATAGCTTTTCCTATTTTATAAGATAATTGGTTTTTTATTCTATCTACTGCCCCATATGGTTTATAATGATTTTGATTAAATTTGGAAATATT